>JACRON010000150.1 GCA_016214425.1 Nitrospirota bacterium | reverse complement strand
TATAGATGGAAGATGCTCCTTCATACCGAGAAGATGAATATCCACTTTTATAACCTTGTTGGTTATTACTTTATCGGTATGTTTTTCAATCTCTTTATGCCTACCATTGTTGGCGGAGATGTTGTAAGGGGATACTATCTCTACAAAAAATCCAACAGGGGAAGCGAATCAGTGGCGTCTATTTTTGTTGAGAGGCTGAGTGGTTTTTTTGCCCTTATGGTTATAGGGCTCTTGTCGCTTATTATCGGCTATTCTTATATTAATGATAAGCCGGTAATTGTCATACTGCTTGCTTTTATCACTTTAGGTTTTTTTGCCTTTTTGCTCCTGATTGCAAACAAAGGGGTCAGGGACAGGGTCAATAATTTTATAAAAGGCGGGAGGCTTGAATGGGTAAGGCAAAAGCTAAAGGGCATCTCTGAATCAATTAAAAGATACAGGAATCATAAAGAGGTTGTAATAAGGGTCGTCTTATTATCATTTTTGGTGCAGATGCTCGGAATCTTTATTTTTTATTTCATTTCAAAATCCCTTAACTTTAATGTCTCTTTAGCATACTTCTTTTTATTTGTTCCGATTATTACTGTTATCTCCATGGCGCCTGTTACATTTGGCGGGCTCGGCGTGAGGGAGTTTTTGGCAATATTTCTTTTTCATAAAGTCGGGCTTGGGACAACAGAGGCATTGAGCCTTTCATTATTGTGGTTCTCCATATCTGTTATTGCAAGCATTTTTGGAGGTGTTATTTTTCTATTTAGCGACAACCCAATGTCAACTGTACATAAAAAGGCTGTGTGATTTTATATGGAGACTGAAACAAAACTAAAGGTTAATATACTGCCTGATGAAAAAGAGGTCATCTGCAATAAGGGGACTACTATCCTTAAGGCCTGCGCCTCTGCAGGCATTATGCTGAATGCCCCTTGCAATGGCGAAGGAACATGCGGCAAGTGTGTTGTGCAGGTAATAGAGGGGGCATCGCCTCCGGACAGTTGTGAACACCAGTTGCTGTCTGGCACAATGCTTAAAGTCGGCTACAGATTTGCATGCAGGTCAAGGGTAACTGATAATACGCAGCTCATAATACCTTCAGAGAGCCGCATCTTAAAAGAGAAGTCAGTGAAGGCAAGCAGAACCCGAGAGTTGCATTTAAGACCAAATGTTACAAAAATGTTCCTAAAGGTTCAGCAGCCAAAGGAGCGTAAAGGGATTGCAGACCTTGATATAGTTGAAGGCGCAATAAAGAGGAGGCTTGGAAAGGTAGAAACGTCGCTGGAATTGATCCGCAGGTTGGCAGATGCAGAGTTCGGCGATACAACAAAGGATATTTACGGTGTTTCTTTTGATATCGGCACAACTACCATTGCAGGCAGCCTTGTTAATCTGAACAATGGAAAGGAGCTGTCAATCGCCTCTGACCTGAATTTCCAGTCAGGTTTTGGCAAGGATTTAAAAACAAGGATTACCTCTATAATAAGAAATCCAGAGGATGGTTTAAAAGAGCTGCGTAACGCTCTGATAGCAAGGATCAATGGCATAATATCCGAGCTTGTTGCAAAAAAGAAGGTCCGCAGGGAAAATATATACGAAATGGCAGTTGCAGGCAATTCAGTAATGCAGCATATCTTCCTCGGAATCAATCCCCTGTCGCTTGTATCAGCCACACATCATCCTGTTATAAAAAGGGGCGTAGATGCTGATGCTTCACTACTGGGTATAAATATTAATAAGACGGCAAAGGTTTATGTAATGCCGACCATATCAGGTTTTGTCGGCGGAGATGCAATTGCATTGATTTTGAGCACAGCGATGAACAGGGATGAGAAAATTAAACTTGCTGTCAGTCTGGGCGCCAATGGGATTATAATACTTGGCTCAAAAAAAAGAATGTTAATATATTCAACATCAGCATCATCTGCATTTGACGGCGTTCATATCAGCCACGGCATGCCAGCGTCAGAGGGTTCTGTCTCTGATTTTATATTCAGTCATAAGCAGAAGAAGATGAAAGATATTGAGTTGAAGGTAATCGGCAATACAGAGCCTGAAGGCATTACAGGCGGGGCGCTGGTTACACTTATCTCAGAATTAAGAAGACTCGGTATAATTGAAAAAAACGGGAGAATAAAATTTAGGGAGGAGCTTAAAAACAGCCTTGACGATGCAGTCTTAAACAGGATCAGCAGCGATAAAGACGGCAATATATTTATTATTTATAGCGAGAAAAGAAGAAAGATTATTTTAACTCAAAGAGATGTTAAAGAATTTCAGCTTGCAAAGGCAGCAATAAGGGCAGCAATAGAGGTTATGAAAAAGATATTAAAGGTTACAGATGATGAAATCTCAGAGATATATCTTTCAGGCGCTTATAGCAATGTCTTTAACCCTGAGAAAACCGTTGATACAGGAATCTTCCCTGAAAAATATTCAGACAGGATAGAATATATCGGCGATACATCGTATATTGGCGCAAAGATGGCCTTGCTTTCAAGGGATATAAGGGCAGAGGCGGAGATTATATCAAATTCAGTGGAATACCTTGACCTTGCAAGCAGGGAAGATTTTCAGGATGAATTTTCGAATTGGTTGAATTTTATATAAATCAGAAGGAGAAATAGGCATGATTAGATTAGCATTAATAAGCGTGTCAAACAAGGAAGGCATCATTGATTTTGCAAAGGGACTGAATGAGTTTGGCATTAAGATACTCTCAACAGGTGGAACTGCAAAGTCTTTAAGGGATGCAGGGATACCTGTTACTGATGTCTCTGAGCACACTGGATTTCC
>JACRON010000039.1 GCA_016214425.1 Nitrospirota bacterium | reverse complement strand
AGGATAATGTCTGTGGTGTAACGGCTTCGTAAAAAGTCTATTTTTAAAATCCCCCTTAATCCCCCTTTTTCAAAGGGGGAAATTACTTTATCCACCTCTTTGAAAAAGAGGGGTCAGGGGAGATTTAAGATATTCCTTGCATCTGGAGCTTTTTACTTTGCCGTCCGGAGTACGATTTTGTGAAGTTATTGCTGGAGAAATGTTATTATGGCCAAAACATACGATGTGGCGGTTATTGGCGGCGGTGCAACTGGGACAGGCATTGCACGGGATGCTGCATTACGCGGCCTAAAGACAATACTCATAGAAAAGAAGGATTTCTCTGCCGGCACAACAGGCGCATGCGGCGGCATGATACACGGCGGCTCCCGCTATCTATTATTTGATGTTGAGACAACAAGGCTCTCCTGCATTGACAGCGGCTACATACAAAATATTGCATCCAACCTGATTTTTAGAATCCCTTTTCTCATTCCAATAATGAAAGACGACAAATACGGTATTGAAAAATGGGAGGCATTTCTAAAGGTCTATGATAAATTTCAGAAGTATAAAAGTGGAAAAGGGCATACAAGGCTCACAAAAGAAGAGGCATTGAGATTAGAGCCCGGCCTCTCCCATGATATTGTCGGCGCCTTGTCAATGGATGAGTGGGGCATTGATGTATTCAGGCTTACTGTTTTAAATGCCCTGTCTGCAAGAGAGGCAGGCGCTGATATAAGGAATCACACAGAGGTTGCAGGATTTATAAAAACGGGTCAAAGGGTCAAAGGAATAAGGGTCAAAGATAAAATTTCAGGAAAAACTGAGGATATTGAGGCAAGGATTGTTGTAAATGCTGCAGGACCGTGGGTGACGAAGATTGCAAAGATGGCCGGTGCATCTGTAAAATTGAGGCCGAGCAGGGGTGTGCAGATTGTATTTGAAAGGAGGATTTCAAATCTTGGCATGACTATAACTGCCATTGACGGAAGGCCTTTGTATTTCATACCACATGAGCATACCACTATTCTTGGCACGACAGATGATGACTACTTTGGCGATCCAGACAACCTTCCTATTTATAATGATGACATTGAGTATCTCCTGACATCTGCGCAAAGGGTTTTTCCAGAGATAAGGAAATACAGAAGGATGCGGGCAATGGCAGGCCTAAGGCCGAGCCTTTTTGAATGGGGAAAGGTGGAGGAGGATGTTTCAAGGGAATTTGAGATATTTGACCATGAAAAAGACGGGGCATCGGGCTTTATAACCATTGCAGGCGGAAAGCTCGCCATGTACAGGCTTATGGCAGAAAAGACAACAGACCTTGTTTGCAAGAAGCTAAAGATAAAGGCAAAATGCACAACACACACAACACCGCTTCCCGGTGCAGAAGAGAATTTAGATACAATCAGCCTTTCAGAAAAATTTAAACTGCCTTTCTATGTAGTCAAACGATTGTTATTCAAATATGGCACAAGGGCAATAGATATTTTAAACATGATAAAGAAAGATGTGTATCAGGTCAGCATCACCTGCAATTGCGAGGCAATAACAGAGGCTGAGCTAAGATACTGCATAAGAAATGAGTGGGCATGAGATGTACATATAAAGCTGCTGGAATTTTAGGTGATGAGCTTGGATGGAATTCAGCTAAGATTAAAGAAGAGACAGTAAACTTTTTACAGGAGAGGTGGAAGGGAAAGAGGCCATTGCTTGACGGCGACCAGATTGCACAGGAGGAACTAAATCAGGCGGTATATTATAACTTCAAATAGGGTCAGAGGGTTCGTGGATTCAAGGGGTCAAGCGAGAAATGTAAATTATGAAACCTGATATTATTATAATCGGCGGCGGCATGGCAGGCGCTGCTGCTGCAATAGCCGCTAAAAACAAAGGCGCTGATGTAACTTTAATCCGCAAAGGCTACGGCTCCACAGCCTTGTCTTCAGGCGCCTTTGATATATTGGATACAAGCAGAGATATTAACAGCCTGAATAAAAGGCATCCTTACAGGATCGTTGGTCAGAGGGGCTTTAGTGTTTTCAAAGAAAAACTTAATAATTTCCTTAAAGATATCAAAAGCGAGGAGCTTTATATTGACGGCTCCATTAATAAAGATGCCACCCTTGTCTCTATTGCAGGGACATTTAAAGATACCAATCTCTGCCAGCGCTCTATTTGCGAGGGAAAACTCACAGGGCTTAAGGATGCAAAGATATTATTCTTTGGGATAAGAGGCTTTGCAGGCTTCAATCCAAAACACTGCTGCAGATTATTTAAGGAGGCAAATGAAAAGGATAACCTTTTAATAAAAAAGATTGATTATACACTTGTAGAATTTCCGGGCCATGAAGGAGAAACCTTTCCATCGCCATTTATCCTTGCCATGAGGCTTGATGATAAATCTGCCATGGGGAAATTTATCTCTATTATAAACAAGGCAGCAAGAAAAAATGGATATACACATCTGGGTTTTCCTCCCATGCTTGGCTTACGAAAGACTGCTGAGGCTGTGAAGGAATTGGAGGCGTCTACTGACCGGAAAATATTTGAGCTCCTTCCACTTCTTCCATCAGTTCCCGGATTCAGGCTTCAGATGACATTAAATGGTTTGCTAAACAAAAAGGGTATAAATATTATTGAAGGCGAAGTTATTAAGGCAGAAATAAGGGACGGTATAATAGAATCCCTTTCTTTGAAAAGAAAAAATGGGTTATCAGAATTGAAGGCAAAAAACTTTATCCTTGCAACTGGACGATGGGCAGGCGGCAAGGCAATAAAGAAAAACGGTATATATGAGCCGATTTTTGATTTGCCAATATTTGAAAAGGAGAGGATTGCGGAGATAAAGGATGTGGCAGATTATCTTGACTCCTATGTATTAGAGTCGCATCCGCTTCTCTCTGTAGGTATAAGGGTGGACAGCAGGCTTCAGCCTGTTAATGAAAATAATGATGTTGTGTATAAGAACCTCTTTGCAGCGGGTTCTATACTTGGGGGCTATAATTATCTAATTGACCAGTGCGGTCTTGGCGCTGCATTTTTAACAGGGCATTTGGCAGGGAAGTATGCAGGAGAAGGTAAGGAATAATAATGGATACACGAAAGGCATACGCAACATTTCTGCTCGGCAAAACATACATAGGCCATCTGTTTTCAAGACTTGCGATTTGGAAAAGAGGGCAGGGATATTCAGCATTTAAGGAAAAATATCGTGCGGATAATTTCTTTGAGCTGACTCCTGAAGAGAGGAAATCATTTCCTAATTTCCAGAAATGTTTTAACTGCGGCGTCTGCATACCAAGCTGCCTCTTTTCTGTTGACCTGTTTCACGATGAGCTTCCAGACCCAGAGAGCTATGCCTGCTCCCTTTCAAGGCCGCTGCCTGATCTATGGACAGCATCGGACAACATCTACAAATGCACATGTTGTGCTGCATGTGAGGATGTGTGTCCTCAGGGTGTGCCAATAACAAAGATAGTAAGATTTGTAAGAAGAAAGATAGAACAGATTGCGCCAGAGCTTGTGCCTTATAAGGTGTATATGGAAAATATAGAGAAAGAGCAAAACATCTTTGGCGAACGGCCTGCGCCTTTTGTTTATACAGCGAGACAAAAACCTGCGTATCTGCTTTACATGGGCTGTTTATATTCCACAAAAGAGAGAGAGACAGGACAGAAGATTGTGTCTCTCCTTGATAAGGCAAACCTTGATTTTACAATTCTAAAGGAAGAGACATGCTGTGGCAGGCCGATAGATATTAATGGCAATTGTTCTGATGGGGATTTGAAAAGAATTACTGAGATGAACATTAAGACAATAATTGCCCCATGTGCCCAGTGCTACAGCAGTCTAAAAGAAAGGCTGGGTGATGATCTTAATATTCTTCATATCACTGAATTTCTGTCTGAGACAAAATTTAAAATAAAGGCTAAATCAAATATATCATACTTTGATCCTTGTGCAGGAAGCGGCGTCGGCATACTCTATCCTGAAATGGCAGGCGGTGTTGCTAAAGAGCGGCTAAAGCCTTTCAAAGAGGCAGGCGTAGAGATTTTGTTGACAGAGTGCTCCTATTGCCTGCAGAACCTGAGAAGGGGAGTATCTAAAAAAGATAAGATGAAGGTGTATAGCCTAAGTGAGTATTTATATATGAGTGAGATATGAAGCTTTTTGATGAACTAAAAAATATTCTCAGTCCAGATTCTGTCTCAGCAAGCAGAGTAGATATCATCACCTATTCACGGGACAATCTGCCATTAACCATTTTCCACCAGAGGCAGAAGAAGACCCCGTATCTTCCTGATGCAATTGTCTGGCCGAATAATTATGATGATGTGGTCAAGATTCTGAAATTTGCGAATGAGAAAAAAGTCCCAATTGTGCCTTATGGCGCTGGCTCTGGCGTATGCGGAGGCACTGTTGCGTTAAAGGGCGGAATCATTATTGATTTAAAGAGGCTGGATAAGATTATTGCTATTGATGACAAATCACTTCTTGTAACTGCACAGGCAGGCATCAACGGACAGGTATTAGAAGATAAGCTTAATGCAAAGGGCTATACACTCGGCCACTTTCCTGCATCTATATATTGCTCCACACTCGGCGGCTGGCTCTCTACAAAGGCCGCAGGTCAGTTGTCTACACGATATGGAAAG
This sequence comes from Nitrospirota bacterium, assembly GCA_016214425.1. Taxonomy (GTDB): domain Bacteria; phylum Nitrospirota; class CAKKRA01; order 9FT-COMBO-42-15; family 9FT-COMBO-42-15; genus 9FT-COMBO-42-15. The sequence continues at coordinate 7,762 of JACRON010000039.1, read as the reverse complement.
ATAGAAGACATGGTTGTTGCTGTAACTGCTGTGTTGCCAACAGGCGAGGTGATTTCTACAAAGGCAGCGCCGCGCACATCAACTGGTCCAACCTTGATGCACCTGTTTGTCGGTTCGGAAGGCACACTCGGAATCATACTTGATGCAGTATTGCGGATATGGCCGCTTCCTGAACAGAGGAAGACAAATAGTTTTTTGTTTAAGGATATATCTTCTGGCCTTGAGGCAATAAGGCTCATCATGAGAAAAGGATTAAGGCCAGCAGTGGTTAGGCTCTATGATGAAAAGGATACAGCCCTTGCAATGGGCTCGCTCGGATTAAAAACAGAGAAGGGTGTGCTTTTAGTTATCGGCTTTGAAGGAGATAAATCCATTGTTGGATCAGAGTCAAAAGAAGGGTTTAAGATATGTCTTAAACATGATGCAAAGGATTTAGGCAAAGATGCAGGCGAATTTTGGTGGAAGCATAGATACGATATTTCATATAAACAGGCAGAGATATTATCAGAAGAGACAGCAATTCTTGATACCATTGAGGTAGCTGCAACATGGGATAAACTGAATAATCTTTATGACAGCGTCAAGGGAGCGCTTGATAATTACGGCTATGCAATGGCGCATTTCAGCCATGTGTATCCTGAGGGCGGCTGCATATATTTTACAATACTTGGCGAGGCGCCGTCAGAGGATGAGTCAGAAGGGTTTTATAAAAAGATGTGGGATGATGTTATGCAGGCTGTGATAAATGCCGGCGGCACTATCAGTCATCATCACGGCATAGGGTTTTTTAAAGGCGAGTGGCTTAAAAAGGAGCTTGGCAGCGGATTTGATTTGCTGAAAAGGATAAAGACAGCGCTTGATCCAAATAATATTATGAACCCGGGGAAGCTGGGATTATAAATGCTAAAAGACTATCTACATAAAATTAAGCTCTGCGCTGCATGTCCCAAGATGTGCAGGTTTGCCTGTCCTGTGGCAGAGGTGGAGAAAAAGGAGAGGGTAACGCCGTGGGGTAAATCTTTAACAGCCCTTCTTGTCTTAGAAGATAATCTAAGCTATGACGACCCTGATGTTGTAGACACCTTTTATTCCTGCTGTATGTGCAAGAGATGCAAGAGCTACTGCCTTGTTGATGATGTTGATATTCCAGCCATGATACAGGCAGGAAGGGAGGAGATTGCTGCAGCAAAGAAGGAGCCTGAAGAGATTAAAATATTTTTGGAAAATTTCAAAAAGTTCAACAACCCTTTCGGCAAAGAGTTAAAGCTTCCCCCTCACCCTTCCCTCTCCCCAGAGGGGAGAGGGTTAAGAAAAGGGGGATCAAAAAAAGAGAAAATAAATTTATTAGATAAAGCAGGACAGGGGTACGGTATCTTTTCTGATTGCTGCGGTTTTCCATTATGGGCATCAGGTTATACAGAAGATGCAAGAGGGTTTATGACTAAGGTTAAAGAGGCCTTCTTATCATCAGGCGCAAGGAAAATAATTGCATCGTGCCCAGCATGTGCATACATGCTTAAATCAATCTATCCTTCTCTTGGTTTTGGTCTTTCTGCGGATGTTTTGCACATTGCGCAATTTATAGACTCAGCAATAAAAGACGGAAGGTTGCATTTAAACAAAAAATCTGATATAGATACTGTATATCATGACCCATGTTTCCTCGGCAGATATCTAAATATATATGATGCGCCGAGAAATATTCTTGCGCAGACTGCCGCACTGAAAGAGCCTATCAAAACGAGGGAATATAGCAACTGCTGCGGGGCAGGCCTGTATCATTTCAGATCAAAGGCAGCAAGGAAAGTAACAGAGATAGCTGTTGAAAACATCAGACAGACTAAAGCAAAGCAGATGATTACCGCTTGTCCGACCTGCAAGCGTATCTTTACTGAAGCATTGAAGGATAAGATTACAGTGAAGGATTTAACGGAGCTGGTATGATTCCACAATTTATATTAAGAAAACTTTATAAAAAAGGCAGCCTGAAAAATGCAGATAACGGCATTGAATTTATCCTTGAGAACAGCCTTGCCTCTGCCACTATAACAAGGATAAAGGGGATACAGGTTGACAATAATGGTATACCATTGCCCCAGATAGATATTAAAGGCGAATCAGGCTTTGTTAAGGCAGAAAGCATAAATGAGAATACACCAGTACAATTTGAGAAAGGGAGGGAGATAGATGTAAGGCTTTCAACTGACAGGCTGACTGATGGGGAGCATTTAATAAAAATTTCTGTTGCCTCAAAGGAATTTGGGGAGTTGAATTTTGATATAAGGGACAAGGTCTAAAAAGGAGATGATTATGATTACACCGATTTCAAGAAGCAGATTACACAGATTTGGACAGAAAGAGTAGTTTTAATCTATGGAATCGTTTTTTCAGAATCTGTGTAATCAATTTTTTTAAAGGAGGCTCAATGGCTGAGCATGTTGCTGAAAGGCAGAAAACAGGTCTTGTTTTGGCAGGCGGCGGGATTCCCGGGTGGGTATATGAGATAGGCGCTTTAACTGCCTTAGATGATTTTTTTGAAGACGGCTTTTGTGTAAATGACTTTGATATCTTTGTGGGCACAAGCGCAGGCGCTGCAGTGGCATCATTGATGGCAAATGGGGTCAGGCCGAGGGATGTATTTGATGTGATTATCTCTGAGAAAGAGCATCCCTTTAATTTTCAGCGAAAGGATATATACGGCATCGCATGGTTCGGAATAGCAAAATCATGGGCAAATATAATAAAAAAGGTCTACTCCCTTCTAAAGTATTACTGGAAGACAAATGAAAAGATTGCGCTCCTTGATATCATTCATGCTATGCAGGAGAGCTCGCCGCAAGGCATCTTTAAGCTTGATAACTTTGACAGATTTCTGGCGGCAACTTATGAAAAATTGGGCATCACAAATGACTTCAGAAATCTAAAAAGGGAGTTGTATATCCCTGCCACAGACCTTGACATTGGGCGCTATGATATCTTTGGCGAAGAAGGATTTGCAGATGTCCCTATCTCAAAGGCAGTGATTGCATCATCTGCCCTGCCTATTGTGTTTGAGCCTGTCCATATAAAGGACAAGGATTATGTTGACGGCGGTGTAGGCAGGGTTGCCCATATTGACATTGCCCTTACTAAAGGCGCAAAGCTGATTCTTGTTGTCAACCCTGTTGTGTATATAACAAACGATAGAAAGACCCTCTGTATACCAACATTGGACGGCCGCTGCGCAACAATCAAGGAAAAAGGGATTTTTTATATTGCAGACCAGGCAATGAGGGTAAATACTACAACGCGGCTCTACTTAGCATTTAAACGATATAAAAATGAACATCCTGATGTTGAATTCCTCCAGATACAGCCAAAGTCAACAGAGTCGGTTTTGTTTATGTATAATGTTCTGAGCTTTAAGGCACGTAGGGAACTTGCTTATTATGCATATGAGTCCACCGCAAGATTGCTAAAAGAGAATCATGGTGAATTAAAAAGGAGTTTTGATAAATATAATATCAGGGTATCGCTTAAAAAATTAGAGGAGCAGGCAAGAAAGCTGAGATAGGAGATGGATATGAGTTGCATATTAACAGTGGCAGAGCTAATCCCCCCTCGCCCCCCTTTAGAAAAGGGGGGAACGGGGGGATTAAAGAAGATTACGCATGAGGTAGTATCCGAAGGCAAAAGGCTTTCTGAAAAGCTCGGCCTTAATCTGAAATGTGCATTAATTGGAGGCAGTGTGTCTGGCCTTGCTGAAGAGATTGCACAGTATGGCGCAAAGGATGTTTTAATTGCAGAAGGCAAGGAGTTTGATAAATACACCTCTATGCCTTATGTTAGCGCCCTCTATGAAATTGTGAAAAAGACCAATGCAGGCATAATCCTTCTTGGCGCAACAAGCATGGGAAGGGACTTAGGAGCAAGGCTTTCAGCAAGGCTCAAGGCAGGTTTTGTGAATGACTGCACAGGCATAGAGGTAGGCAGCAATAAGGATATAACATTTCTTCACCCAATGTTTGGCGGAAAGGTGTGGAGCTATCTGAAAGGCGCAGGGCAAAATCCTATTGTGATTACATTGAGGCCTAATGTATTCAGCGCATTAACGCCAGATACATCACAAAAGGCTGCTATTGAAAAGATAGATGTAAAACTATCAGATACAGATTTAAGAGCAAAGGTTGTTGAGCTAATAATGGCAGCAGAGGGCGCTGTTGATTTAACAGAGGCAAATATAATTGTCTCCGGCGGCAGAGGGATGAAGGCGCCAGAGAATTTTAAGATGATAGAGGAGCTTGCATCAGCGCTCGGCGCTGCTGTTGGCGCATCAAGGGCTGCTGTTGATGCAGGCTGGAAGCCCCACTCCTTTCAGGTGGGACTGACAGGAAAGACAGTGTCGCCAACCCTCTACATTGCCTGCGGCATATCAGGCGCCATACAGCACCTTGCAGGCATGTCATCATCAAGATATATAGTAGCAATAAACAAAGATCCCGATGCCCCAATCTTCAAGGTCGCAGACTACGGCATTGTCGCCGACCTCTTTGAAGTCGTGCCCTTGCTGACAGAGGAGATAAAGAGGGTAAAGGGATGAGAATCCTTCTTCTACCTCTTTGTTGTTCCCATTGCAAGCCCTGATATTATCCTATCAAGGAAAAGGGTATAAAGTATAGCCACTGGAATGCTTGCTATCAGCGCCCCTCCCATCAGCGCGCCCCAGTAGAATACATCGCCCCTTATCAGTTCTGTGGTCATGCCTATTCCAATGGTCTTCTTTGCAGAGTCCTGAATAAAGGCGAGGGCATAGATATATTCATGCGCCACAAGGGTAAAGGTAAAGACGACAATCGTTATTATTCCTGGCATGGATAGCGGGAGAAGGACTTTGATAAATGCGCCCAGCCTGCTGCATCCATCTATTAATGCCTGCTCCTCTATCTCTTTAGGTATGGATTTAAAGAAGCTCATCAGCAGCCATGTGCAGAAAGGCACGGAAAAAGTGGGATAAACCAAGATTAGCGACCAGAGCGAGTTCTGCAGCCCGAGCATTGACACTACCTTTGATAAAGGGATAAACAATAATGTTGGAGGAATCAGGTAAGTAAGAAATATTCCAATGCCGAGGTTCTCTCCCCATCTCCCTGCCATCCTCGCAAGGCTGAATGCAGCAGGCACAGCGAGCGCCACTGTTATAATCACAACTGCTATTCCAACAAAAAGGGTGTTTAATAAAAATTTTACATAAGGGGTCTGGTAAATAAGAAGGCTCAGATGCTCTATTGTAGGGGCATCAGTGAAGAAAAATGGATTATTGTCTGGATTAAAAAGGTCCCGGCTCCTTTTAAACATGGTTATGAGCATTACATAAAATGGCGCTGCGGAAAAGAGTATGAAAAAGGTCAAGGCAATATAAAAACCGCTTTTTGAAAATATTTTTTTTAACATTATATCACTACTGCCTTCTTTACAAGCCTAAGCACAATGGCAGCAATGCCAGCGAGCACAGGGAAAAAGAATAGGGCGATGGCTGCGCCCTGCGCAAGGTCTCCTCCCTGTATGCCCTTTAAGAATGCAAGGCTTGCCAGAACCTGTGTGCTGTGGTCAGGAGGCCCTCCCTTTGTAAGGACCCATACAACAGCCATGTCTGTAAATGTAAAGAACACAGCAAAGAGTATGGTCACGCCGATTACAGGAAATAGCAAAGGGAGGGTGATGTGAAAGAGCCTGCGAAAATAGCCTGCGCCGTCCACCTGCGCTGCCTCAAGTATTTCTTTTGGAATAGAATTCATGCCTGCGATAAGTATCATTGTGCCGAGCGGTATGAGCCGCCATACATGCACCATGATTACTGATGCCATTGCAAGCCCCGGCCTTCCGAGCCAGTAAAGGTTGCTCATGGAGCCAAGAATGGCATGAGGCGTCCCGATGAGTCCCGCCCTTCTTAACAGCCAGTCAATGGGGCTGAATACAGAATCCAGAAACCATAAATAGCCGACAGCTCCGAGCGCAATAGGCGCTGTCCATGGCAAGAGGATAAGAAACCTTACAAGCCATTTAGCCTTAAACTCCCTTGCCAGTATCTCTGCAAGTATATGAGACAAGATGACCACAAGCCCTATGGAGATAAAGGTGAAGACAACTGTGTTAAAGAGGGACTTTTGAAAAACCCTGTCGCCAATTAAGTCAATAAAGTTTTTTATTCCAATAATCTTAAAATCAGGGTTTCCCACTGTTATATTGCTGAAGCTGTACACAAAGGCCATAATAAAGGGAAAGCCTATAAGGAGGACAACATATATGATAACAGGCAGAAGGAGGATAGGTGCGAGGAGATGTTCTTTGTCTAAAAAATCCCTTAGTCTCATTTTTTAATCCTTACCCCATTGTTTTTGTCAAAATATCTTATATCATTCAGGCGCACGCAAAATTCGTGCTCCTCACCTTCCTTTAAAACAAGACGCGCAGAGAGATTGGATATTATTTTATTTTCGCCAATCGTTCCGTACACGAGCCTGTAGGAACCTAAGTTTTCAACCCTTTCTATCCGGAACTTGAATTTCATTATATCTAATCCCCCCATCCCCCCTTTTAAAATCCCCCTTAGTCCCCCTTTGCTAAAGGGGGATATAGGGGGATTAATAAGCTCTGCTGGAAGGAATGTCTCTGGCCTGAAGCCGAGTATTACATTATCCTTTTCAATGAAGTTCATAGGCGGGATGCCAACAAAGCCTGCAACAAAGGTGTCTGAAGGCTCATTATATATCTCATCAGGCGCCCCGATTTGGCTGATTCTTCCGGCATTCATTACAGCAATCCTGTCGCCAAGCCCCATTGCCTCTGCCTGGTCATGGGTTACATATATGGTGGTGACTCCAATATCCCTCTGAAAGAGCTTCAGCTCCTCCCTTGCCATATGCCTTACCTTTGCATCAAGGTTGGAGAGTGGTTCATCCATAAGCAGAACCTTCGGCCTTCTTACAAGCGCCCTTGCAATTGCTACCCTCTGCTTCTCGCCGCCTGAAATCTGCGAAGGCATCCTTTCAAGCAGATGCCCTATATGCAGAAGGCCTGCTGCCCATTCCACCTTCTTCTTTATATCTTCCTTATTAAGGCCTTCAACTTTTAATGGGAAGGAGATATTTTTAAATACGCTTTTATGAGGATAAAGGGCATAGCTCTGAAACACCATAGCAATGCCCCTCTCACGAGGCGGCGCATCATTTACATTCTTGCCGTCTATAAGTATAGACCCTTCTGTAGGACTCTCAAGTCCTGCAAATAGCCTCATGAGCGTGGTTTTGCCGCTCCCTGATGGGCCAAGGAGGGCAAGGAACTCCCCGTCTTTAATCTCCAAATCTATGCCATCAACTGCCTTTACATGGCCAAAATATTTTTTCAGGCCTATTAGCTCAACCTTTGCCAATCTCTATTTCTTCCTTCCAACAAGCCCTTGCTCTCTCCATTTCTCAAAGACTTTTTTGCATTCCTCTCCGGCCTGCTTCACAGACTCCTCTGCTGCCTGCTTTCCCTGTGCAGCCCTGGCAAACATATTTGGGATGACAAAGCTGCTGAAGATTTCGCCTATTGCAGGATTTGCATGCCCGGGATGGCCAACATTTGTGCTCCATCTTTCTGCATCACTAATGGTCAGGAGCTTGTCCTTTTTCTCACCGGCAAGCGCAAATGGGTCATCCTTAAACCATCCGTTGTGGAGGTCGCGCAGGGTCTTTGCGCCCTTCACCTTTGGATAGTTTCTTTCGCCTGATGCTATTGCTGT
>JACRON010000184.1 GCA_016214425.1 Nitrospirota bacterium | reverse complement strand
TTTTTATTTTTTTTTTTACCCTAAGCCTTACACTCTCTATCTTTGATCCTGGCTTTTCCTTAAGGCTTTGAAGAACAGATAGGGCATCATTGGTTCCTGTCTTGCTAAGGCCGTAAACAGCACAGGTCCTGAGCTCGTCATAAGATGAACGGCCAAACCACGGTTTTTTCGTATAGATATTCTTTAAAAATGGCACAACTTCATTGGCTCCAAGCTTTCCCAGCGCCTCAAAGAACTCCCTCTTTTCAGCAAATTCAATTTTTTTGAATTCTTCATGGCTGATAAATTCCATTAAAGGCTGGACAGCCTTTTTATGATTAAGGGCTAACAAACCCCTTATAGCCTGAATGCGGACCTGGCTGTTAGCGTCTGCTATTACTGTAAGAAGCATATCCTTTGCCTGGTCGCCGCTGATTTGCATTAATGATTTTATGCTTTCCAGCCTCACGCGGGGTTCATCATGCTTCAGCGCACGCTTTAAATATTCAATGCCTTTTGCCTTGCCGAGCCTGCCGAGGATGTAAGCAATATTTCTTACAATATACCATCTTTTATCATTAACCCTTCTTCCTATAATGTCAACATCATCCTTTACAACCTCTACCATAACATCACATATATGTTTTCTTATATTCAGATTGTTTACTTCAAGGAGTTCTAACAGATAGGCTATAGAATTTTTGTGAAGGAGGGAGAGATAGGATGAAAGGGCGTTTAAATCAATTGTCTGGTTTTTGCCCAGCATGGCGCCGAATTCCTTTATCCTTATTTCATCGCCAGCCCTTTCAATGGCGCGATTGATTCTCTTAACCTCTTCATCTGAAAATTTCCCCTTTGCCTCTGCAATCTCTCTTAAATTTTTAAGAAGCCTGCTTGCCCTTACAAGGTCGGCTTTGGATATCAAAAGGTCAAGCGCCTTTTCTAATGTATCCACAATATCAGAGAATGCCTTGATGTCCCTTTCCAGATATAGTATTTCATTTAGGATATCAATTATCTTAAATGTAAAAGAAGGATTCTCTTCAGCCTCCTTCTCCTTTTTTAAAAGCTCTATCTCTTCCTCTGTAAGGGTATATACGCTGAAAACAGGCGTCTCCGGAGCAGGGACTTTTATTCTTTCTTCTGTTACAGGCATGCCGCTCTCTTTTTCTAAGTGCTTCTTTTGAGCAGCATCCATCTCCTGTGCCTTAACAAATTCCTGGATAGGCGTTCTGGTGGTTAAGGTTTCAGCTTTGGCATCGCCCTCGCCAGCCTCTTCTATAACAAAATATGTTATACACTGAAAATTTTTCTCCCACAGCAGGGTTACCATGTCATCATCTGTCTTTTCCGGGTCAAGGTTTGTATTTAATACATCCAGAAAATTAAGTATCTCAAGGTCATCCAGCCCCTCATGAAAGGTTATCTCTCTGACCCCATCCGTGAACAGCTTTAAAGCAATATTTTCCAATTTATCAGGGTTGTCGTAAATCTCTATGCCCTTATAAAGCAGCTTAAACTGGGTTAGCCTTAATTTGAGATCTCCATATTCCTCTATATAAGAATTGAATTTGTCTTTTAATTCTTCAATAAACTTTTGATAGATTGGATTGCTTTCAGGATAGAGCTTTGATGTCTTTATCGCCTTTGTAAGTGCGCCGATAACATCCTTTGCCTTCTGAAGTTCAGGAGGCGGAACAGCGGCATCGTCTGACCCATCCTTTACACCAGAGGGTTGGGGTTTTGCTCCTGCGTCCTTAAGATGTTCAATGATGTCCCCTGTCATACTAATTATTTTACTCCGCCAACCTTAAATTGTCAAACAACTTAAGGTGATATTTTTGGGTTTGACATCTATCTATATGCAATGATAATATCACACCATGTTAAAAACAGCTATTATAGGCGGAAGCGGATATACAGGCGGTGAGCTTTTAAGGCTCCTTCTCTATCATACAGAGGTGGAGATTAGCGCCATTACATCAGAGAAGTCTGTTGGCAATGTGGCTCAACTCTTTCCAAATCTGAAAGAAAAAACTGACCTATGCTTTGAAAAGAACAATCCAGCGCTTATTTCAAAAAAGGCAGATTTTATCTTCCTCTGTCTTCCCCACTGCGCTGCAATGGATTCTGCAAAGGCATACTTAAAACACGGCAAAAAGGTGGTTGATTTAAGCGCAGATTTCAGGCTCAAGGACTATAAGGTATATGAAAAGTGGTATAAGGAAAAACATACTGCAAAGGCGCTATTAAAAGATGCAGTTTACGGCCTGCCAGAGCTTTATAGGGATAAGATAAAAAAGGCAGTTCTTGTTGCAAATCCCGGATGCTATCCAACATCTGCAATACTCGCCATTGCGCCATTATTAAAAAGCAAATGGGCAAAGGGAGTAGATTTGCCAATCATAATTGACTCAAAGTCCGGTGTGTCAGGCGCTGGAAGGGGCGCAGAGGCTGCATATCTTTTTACAGAGGCAAATGAGAGTGTGCGGGCATATAAGATTGGCACACACAGGCACACGCCAGAGATAGAGCAGGAATTGAGCAAGGCTGCTAACAAAAATATCAGGGTTTCATTTACGCCGCATCTGATACCAATGAACAGGGGAATATTAAGCACCATTTATATAAAAAAGGCAATAAACGCAGAGCTGCTCCTTGACCACTACAAGAACTTTTATGAGAATGAGCCATTTGTACGGGTTCTTGATTCAGGCGCACTGCCTGATACAAAGAATGTTCGGGGTTCAAATATCTGCGAAATAGGGATTGTTGAGGATAAAAGGATTGGCATGACTGTTATTGTCTCTGCAATAGACAATCTTGTGAAAGGCGCATCAGGCCAGGCAATACAGAACATGCACATCATGCAGGGATGTGAGGAGGGCTGTGGGCTTAATCTGCTGCCAATATTTCCGTAATCCCCCTGTGTCCCCCTTTAGTAAAGGGGGAATAGAGGAATCCAAAGAGGGCGATGCAGCGCCTCGCCCCTACATAAAACAGATTCACTCTCCATAACATGGAGAGGCACAATTATATTCCCCTCTCCCCTTGCGGGAGATACACAAACATACTAGCCTCTCCCCTCTGGGGAGAGGGATAGGGTGAGGGGTATTATAAATGAAAGAACTTTCCGGCGGCATAACCGCTGTTACAGGCTTTCT
>JACRON010000183.1 GCA_016214425.1 Nitrospirota bacterium | reverse complement strand
GCATCGGCGAGGTTACTGACCATACGCTTGAAGAGGTTGGACAGAATTTTGATGTTACGCGTGAGCGCATAAGGCAGATAGAGGCAAAGGCCTTGCGGAAGTTGAGGCATCCGAGCAGGAGCAAGCTGCTAAAGAGTTTTGTGGAATAGTAATATTATTAGGAGTCACTGATAGTTAATTTTTAAAATCCCCCTTAATCCCCCTTTTTCAAAGGGGGAAACTTTCCCCTCTATTAAGAGGGGATAAAGGGGTGTGTTCCCCTCTTTGGAAAAGAGGGGTTAGGGGAGATTTATTTAATATGAATTAATGCGTTTGCATTAATTAGCTGGGGGCCCATAGCTCAGTTGGCAGAGCCATCGGCTCATAACCGATTGGTCCCAGGTTCGAATCCTGGTGGGCCCACCATAAAATATATTAAGAAACGGGGAAACGGTGAAACGGGTGAAAGGGAGTATATTAAATGCCCTCTGATATAATCATTGTTAATGAAGAGCTTAAATCCCTTATTGAGTTGCAGGAGATAGATACTGCAATTGCGGATCTGGCAAGGCAGAAGAAAAGGCTTCCAGAGATTATTGATGAGGCTAAACAATCTCTCAGTGCGAGTCAGGCAGACCTGTCAAATATAAAGGCTATATATGATAATCTATTAAAAGAGAAGAGGGATAAAGAGAGGGCAATTGATGATGAAGATGTAAAGATTGAAAAGCTCAAGTCAAAAACCTCTGAGATAAAGACAAATGAGGCATATCAGGCCCTTCTTCACGAAATAGAGGCTGCAAAAAAAGTGAAGAGCAATCTTGAGGATGAACTCCTTGTTGTTCTTGAAAAGGCAGAAGAGATTAAAAAAGAGCTTAATACTAAAGAGCAGAAGGTAAAAGAGGAAGAGAAGAAATTTTCAGATGAGGAGAGCAGGATCAAAGCAGACTTTACAAAGGTAGAAGATGAGCTGAATAAATTCTTGAAAAGCAGAGATGAACATCGCAGCAGAATAGGCAAAGATATTTTAAAGAGATATGCGCAGTTGTTTGAGTCTAAAAATGGCCTTGCTGTAGCTGCTGTTAAAAACGGCAACTGTCTCGGCTGCCACATGAACATTCCTCCCCAGACCTTAACAGAGATTAAAAAGAATTCAAAGATAATCCAGTGCTTTAATTGCAGCCGCATCCTTTATTGGAAGGATTGAAGGTGTGGCATTAAAGGGGCAAAATTTGATAATATATACTGATGGCGTTTCAAGGGGCAATCCCGGGGATGCAGGCATAGGCGTTGTTTTTAAAGACAGCAAGGGTACAGTTATAGATGAAATCGGCAAATATATTGGAACAACAACCAACAATGTTGCCGAATACACTGCGCTTGTAAATGCCCTTGAATATGCTGTAAAACACAGGGCGGCAAGCGCAGACATTTTTCTGGATTCAGAATTAGTGGTAAGGCAGATGAACGGCGTATACAGGGTTAAAGATGAGAATTTGGCTGTGCTGTTCAATAAGGCGCAGATGCTGATAAAAAAAATAAAAAAAGTTACATTAACGCATATACCAAGAGAAAAAAATAAAGAGGCTGACAAATTAGCAAATAAGTCAGTCAACTTACATTTAAGTAAAAAATAGTTAATACATGCTGAAGCAGGCCCGATGGTCGCCCCCACACCTATGTATAGGCGTGGGGGAGGAAAGTCCGAGCTCCAAAGGGCAGGGTGCTCCGTAATGCGGAGTCTGTTTCCTCTGTAAAGAGGGAGCAGAAGGAAAGTGCCACAGAAAATATACCGCCATGTACCGTAATGGTACATGGTAAGGGTGAAAAGGCGAGGTAAGAGCTCACCGCCCTGATGTCAACATCAGGGGCATGGTAAACCCCACCCGGAGCAAGACCAAATAGGTTCCGCTCCACTTGATGGTAAGAATGGCCCATTCAATATTCTATCTTATGATAGAAAGGCGGAACGGGTTAGGTCGCACGATCCTGATAGCAATATCAGGACAAGAGGAATGACCGTCACCCCCACACCTATACATAGGTGTGGGGGCAACAGAACTCGGCTTATGACCTGCTTTGGCATGCTTTTTTATTGAAATATACCTTAAAGCATGATAAATATTTATCTAAAACATTCAGCAGGAAAAATTAGAATTCATATCTTATATTCATATTTATCCCATTATAGGTATCTGTAGATGAAGCGTTGGTGGTTCCGCTTCCCCTTGTTCCTGTTCCGGTAAAGTCTGCCTTATAGGAATTGTAGCTGTAATTTAAATCTAAAATAAAACCATCTGTCAAAATATAGTACAGCCCCATACCAAGAAGATAGCCGCTTGCCTTTCCCTTACTGCCGCTCGTTACAGGGTCCTCCTTTACAGAGAGGCTCGGCAGATAATCTCCGTTGATATTTATCCCGAAGCTGTCCCAGAAAGGAATCTTTGCACCAAGACCGATGTTTATACCTTTATACGAATAATTATTAAAATAGAGTAAATCGCTATTACTCACAGAAAAATCATAGATATGATAACCTACCCTTCCGATTAGATGCGGACTTGTGGGCTTGTCAGTAAAGATGTATCTGTATTTAAGGTTTGTAGAGAGCCAGTAGGGACTTGCCTTTGTATCTATAGAGGTTGTTCCGATCTTGTCAAATTTTAGCCAGCCTGTTTTGTATGAAATATCTAAGCCAAGAAACGACACAGGCCAGAGTTCGCCTTTAAATCCTGCTGTAAGAAATGAGCTCGCCTTTCTTGTGAATTTTAGCTCATTGGAGTTAAAGCTATAATCATTAGTTGCATAACCAACTATTGCATCAATGCCGACTATGTTATAGCTTCTTTTTTCTGGCTTTGCCTCTTTTTTGACCTTTTCTTCTGCAACAGCTTTCTCCTTCTTTGTCAAAAATTCCTTTTTCCGCTGCGTGCTGTCAGCAATAGCCTTTAATGAAGGCTTAAAATCTATCTTATTGTTTACCTCTACTATTTTGCCCTTTTTAATCTCCTTAACCTTTGCCCTTGTAATGGTATCTTCTACCTTTACTGCTGTCAGCTTCCCTATCTCTTCTTTTTCAATATTGATAATCTCATTTGTAAAAGGATGTCTTTCTACCCTTTTTATTTCAAAAACAATGAGTCTGGTTGCTTCTTCAATACCATGAAATCTGCCGACATTTATAATAATCTCATTATCTATAATTTCTGTGACAACGGCTTTATAAGGCATTCTGCCTATTAGCTTAGCAGCTAATTCTTTTACATTCTTTTTTATATTTTCTTCAGTCGGTGTTTCTTTAATCCACTTGTTTTCAGTAGCAAAAAGGTCGCCTGTCTTTGCATTAATAATCTGTGTGAATATCTTTAGAATACCCTCTTCTACTTTGATATTTCCTGTAACAACTGCATCTACATTTAATTTTCTACCAATCTTGATGGTTTCTTTTTTTGATATCGGATATTTGATTGTCTCATCAGGTATTACTATTTCAAATTGAATGGTATCAATGAAATTATTTCTTATAGATCTGCTGATGAGGCTGCCATAGCCTTCTTTTGTGTTGTCTTCAAGGCTAAATATGGCAATTCGTTTAAATGTCAATTCCATATCTATCTCGGATGCGTATACAGTATGATCCATGATCAAGAATAGTGCAGAAAGCAGTAAAATGATATATCTTTGCATATATTCCCCCAGTATTCTCCCATTTGTTATTTTAGCTGAAATGTAGGGTAGCAGAGAAGAATAAAATCAAGTAAAGAGCTAAATATATAATGAAGGATATTATAAACTAATGGAAAAGGCAACCAAAAAGATTGATTTTTTAATATTGCCTTTACAAAACCTGATGGTTGTTTTATTATTATGTTATTATGGCTCTTAAAATCGGCATACCGAGGGCGCTTTATTACCACAAGTTTTATCCACTCTGGCACACCTTCTTTACAGAATTAGGCGCAGAGGTGGCGCTGTCTCCTGTAACAGATAGAAATATATTGAAGCGCGGCTCAGATGCTACTCTGGATGAGTTTTGCCTGCCCATAAAAGTCTTCTTTGGCCATATTAATACTATTTTAAAAAAGGCTGACTTCCTGTTTATTCCAAGATTAATAAGCACAGAAAAGGAGGCATACTACTGTCCACAGTTTTTTGGTCTTCCTGACATGGTCAGGGTTGCCTTTCCGGATTCACCTCCAATACTTGAGCCCACATTTAATGTAAAAGGCAAAGGCGCAACTATAGAGGGTGTGTTTATTGAATTAGGGAAATCAATTTTAAAAGGCAAGTCAGAATCGCTCTCTGCCTATAAAAAGGCTTTGGATGCTCAGGCAGGATTTTATTCTATGATTGCAGAAGGGACAATTCCGCCGGATGTGTTTAAGAAGCTGTATAATAATCCGCTGACTTCTGTTAAAAAAGAAAAAGATTATGGCAGGACAGGTTCGCAAACTACCATAGCGCTTCTTGGCCATCCTTACAATATATATGACCCTCTTGTATCCATGAACATAATTAAAAAATTAATGGACAGGAATATCAGGCTGATAACAACAGAGATGGTGTGCGATGATATTATTGACGCTGAGATGAAGAGGCTGAGAAAGCCAGTGTACTGGGCGTCAGGCAGGGAGATTGTCGGCGCTGCAAACCATTTCCTTGATTCAAAAGGCGTAGACGGAATTATATTCATTGGCGCATTCCACTGCGGGCCTGATTCGCTTTTAAAGGCGCTGATTGAGCGTGAGGCTCAAAGCGGCGATAAAACGGCTCTTCTCAGCCTTAGCTTTGATGAACATTCAGGCGAGGCAGGAATGATAACAAGGCTGGAGGCGTTTTTGGATATGCTGGAGATTAAAAAAAGGAGAGGGTTGACAGCTTCGTAAAAAGTCCATCTGCTGCGTTGTCGCTTCGGCCTCGCATCCTCACATACTAAGATGTATGCTGCGGTGCGAGTCCTCGCTCCGCCTTGCATCTGGAGCTTTTTACTTTGCCGTCAATAGCTAATATTTTTGTTAACATTGGGTAAGAAATTTTAAAAATTTATGAAGGTTGTAATTCCACATATGGGGCAGCTTGATATTGCATGCAGGGGCGCATTAAGAGGTTTGGGCATAGAGGTTGTTTCCCCTCCAAGGTCAAGCAATGTATCCCTGAAGCTTGGCGCAAGGCATTCACCAGAGCTTGCATGCCTGCCTTTTAAGGTAAATCTCGGCAACTTTATTGATGCCTTAAATGACGGGACAAAAATGATAATGACCGCAGGCGGGTGCGGGCCTTGCAGGTTCGGCTATTACAGCATACTTCAGGAGCGCATCCTGCAGGATATGGGATACAGATTTGAAATGGTAAGGGCTGATGAGCCTGACAGGCTCGCAAATCTTGCAAAGACATTAAAGGATGCAAGCGGTGCAATCTCAAAATTTACTGCATATAAGACCGTTTACTTTATCTATAAGAGGGCGGATTTCTTAGACAGGATAATCAAATGGGGTCATTTTCTGAGGCCCCGCACTTCAGAAGGCAATAAACTTTCTAAGCTTTGCGATGATGCAATAGCAATGGTGGACAAGGCATCAAGCTTAAAAGAGCTCAGGCAGGTTAAGAAAAAGGTGAAGCTCCTTTTTAAGGACATCAGGATTGATAATGCAAAGAAGCCTGTCCGACTTGGCCTTGTTGGCGAGTTCTTTATGGTTGTTGAACCCTTTGCAAATATGGATATAGAGCGAAAGCTCGGCAGCATGGGTGTAGAGGTAACAAGGGGTGTATGGCTCTCTGACTGGATAAATGACAGGTTCCGTTTTAATCCTTTTAAAAGAAATCAGATAAAGCTTGTAAACAGGATTGCAAGGCCGTATCTTAAATATCCTGCAGGCGGTGAGAGCGCAAATACCATCGCAAGGACAATCATGTTTGCAAAAAAAGGATACGATGGAGTTATTCATATACGCCCTTTTTCCTGTATGCCTGAGCTTGTTGCCCAGAAGATTTTAACAAAGGTTGAAAAGGATTATAATATTCCTATACTCACGCTGAGTGTTGATGAACATTCTTCAGAGGTCGGCTTTGATACAAGGCTTGAGGCATTTGTGGATATGCTTGTCAGAAAAAGGGATAAGAGATTAGCATGAGCAGTCTCAGACTTGCATTAATTGCATTACTCTTTCTTATCATATCAGGCCAGGCATATTCATCAGAAAAGGATAATCGCGGCATCAGCCTGATTGTAATTGACCCGGGCCACGGCGGCTTTGATTCAGGCGCAAAGGGGCCAACAGGCCTTGAGGAAAAGGATGTTGCTCTATCAGTTGCAAAGAGATTAAAGGAGCTTATTGAAAAGAAGATAAATCTAAAAGTTCTTTTAACAAGAGACGGCGATTATTTTGTGCCGCTTGAAGAGAGGACGCTCTTTGCAAAAAATAACAATGCAGACCTTTTTATAAGCATCCATGCAAATGCTGCAAGAAGGAATGCAGCAGTTGGGTTTGAGACATATTTCCTCGGACTTGAGGCAAGCGATGATGATTTAAGGGCTGTTGCCATGTATGAGAACAGCGTAAGAAACATGGGCGGAAAGGATTTAAGGGAGTCTGATGATGTAAGATTTATACTATCGGATATGCTTAATACAGCAACATTAAATGAAAGCAGCATATTGGCAGAGGCTATTCAAAAGGGTTTTGAAAGGGTTATGAAGATTGAAAACAGGGGCGTTAAGCAGGCGCCATTTATTGTTTTAAGCGGCGCCACAATGCCTGCTGTGCTTACAGAGATAGCATTTATCTCAAATCCAGCACAGGAAAAGAGGCTGCGTGATGCAGCATTTCTGAATAAGATTGCAGAATCCCTTTACAACAGCATCTTGGTCTATAAGAAGATTTACGAAGAAAAGACGATTCCGATTGCAGCAGGCGAGAAAGCAGAAAAGAATTGATAAAGCGCACTATTGAAAGGACGGCAACATAAATGCCACAGGATAAGACAATCATCCTCCGCATTGACGGCAGGAGATGGAATGAGTTAAGATTGATAAGAATCACAAGGAATTTTATTAAACATGCAGAGGGCTCTGCATTAATAGAGATGGGCGAGACAAAGGTTTTGTGCACAGCAACCATTGAAAACAAGGTGCCGCCGTTTCTGCACGGCAAGGGAACAGGCTGGGTTACTGCTGAATACTCCATGCTCCCCCGCTCTGCACAACAGAGGATACCGAGGGAGTCCTCACGGGGAAAGATAGGCGGAAGGACGCACGAGATTCAAAGGTTAATCGGCAGGGCGCTGCGCTCTGTGATTGACCTGCCTGCGCTTGGCGAGAGGACAATATGGGTGGACTGCGATGTGCTTCAGGCAGACGGCGGCACCCGAACAGCGTCTATTACAGGCGCATTTGTAGCGCTTGTGGACGCGCTTCGCTGTCTGGAGAAAGACGGCGCCATTGACAGGCTTCCAGTAAGGGACTATCTTGCTGCTGTCAGCGTCGGCAAGATTGATGAAAGAGAGGCCTTAGACCTTTCATATGCAGAAGACTCAACAGCAGGCGTTGATATGAACATTGTAATGACAGGAAGCGGCAAATTTGTAGAGATACAGGGGACAGCAGAAGGCTCAGTATTCTCAAAAGATGAGATGGACAAATTTATTGCGCTTGCAGAAAAGGGGATAAAAGAGATTATTAAGATAGAAAAAAGGCTGCTCGGTAAATTAAGATGACAGAGGTAGTTCTTGCCACAGGCAATCTTCACAAGGCAAAAGAGATAAAGGCAATATTAAATGGATTAAATCTAAGGTTTCTGACACTGCAGGATTTTCCTGTCCTGCCAGAGACAATTGAAGACGGCAAGACCTTTAAAGAGAATGCAGTAAAAAAGGCAAAAGAGATTGCAATGCTCACAGGCAAGATTGCTCTTGCAGATGATTCTGGCATTGAGGTAGAGGCTTTAAACAATGCCCCAGGCGTATATTCAGCAAGGTTTGCAGGTGAAAAGGCAACAGATTCTGCAAATAACAAAAAACTCCTTGGTCTTTTAAAAGGCATTCCTTTGGCAAGGCGCAAGGCAAGGTTTGTGTGCGTGATCGCAATTGCAGAGATAGGAGGAAGGATTTATACAGCAGAAGGTGAATTGAAAGGTGTTATTGCATTAAGGCCTGCAGGCAAAAAAGGCTTTGGCTATGACCCATTGTTTATTGTTCCCAGATATAAAAAGACGGTTGCGCAGCTCTCATCAGAAGTAAAAAACAGGATAAGCCACAGGGCAAAGGCATTAAGAAAGGCAAAGGGGATATTAAAACAACTTTTAAATTAATTTTTTCTGTTGCCAAGAGTTATTTTTTTTACTATACTATAAACTTTAGGACATTCGGGGCGTAGCGCAGCCTGGCTAGCGCACCTGCCTTGGGAGCAGGGGGTCGGAGGTTCAAATCCTCTCGCCCCGACCAAACAAATTTTGCCAAAGCAAAATTTGCACTGATAACTGATAACTAATGGCTTATAACAAAAAGGTTAATAGTTATAGGTTATAAGTTATTGGTATAAAAATTGCTCCACAATTTTTATCTGGCGCCTGTAGCTCAACTGGATAGAGCAACGGATTCCGGATCCGTTGGTTGGAGGTTCAAATCCTCTCAGGCGCGCCACAAGCCTGCCAGAGGCAGGCACTTATAACTTATAACTCATAACAGTTAACAGTTATAGATTAAAAGTTATTAGTATAAAAATTGCAAAGCAATTTTTATCATGGTGAGTGTAGCTCAATTGGCAGAGCACTGGACTGTGGCTCCAGCGGTTGAGGGTTCAATCCCCTTCACTCACCCCAAACAAATTTTGCCAAAGCAAAATTTGCACTAATAACTGATAACTAATGGCTTATAACAAAAAGGTTAATAGCTATAGGTTATAAGTTATTGGTATAAAAATTGCTCCACAATTTTTATCTGGCGCCTGTAGCTCAGTCGGATAGAGCAACAGCCTTCTAAGCTGTGGGCCGGGGGTTCGATTCCCTCCAGGCGCGCCAAGAAAACTGACTGATAACTATTGACTTATGACTTTTAACTTTTTAAGGCAAGTAAAAGCGGATAGTTACTAATAAGTTCAAAAGCAAGAAGAATCATTCTATTGTCATTCCTGCGTGTCTTTGGCAGGAATCCAGTATTTTAAAGATGGATGCCCGACAAAAACCTTCGGGCATGACAAAAAGTTGTCTTACTTATGAATGATCCAGTAGTTGGTTCTTGGCATTTGTTAATAGTTATAAGTTATAGATTATAAGTTAAAATTATGGGTGCTTAGCTCAGTTGGTAGAGCAGCTGACTCTTAATCAGCGGGCCACAGGTTCGATCCCTGTAGCACCCACCATAAATCCGCCTTAGGCGGATTTACTTATAACTGATAACTAATGACTTATAACAAAAAGGTTAAAAGTCATTAGTTATAGGTTATAGGTATAAAAATTGCTCCGCAATTTTTATCCGCGAGAGTGGCGGAACTGGCAGACGCGCTAGACTTAGGATCTAGTGGGCAACCGTGGGGGTTCAACTCCCCCCTCTCGCACCATAAATCCGCCAGAGGCGGATTTACTTATAACTGATAACTCCTAACAGTTAACAGTTATAGATTAAAAGTTATTAATATAAAAAATTCAAAGCAATTTTTATCTGTGAGGTTTAATAATGAAGGTAGATATTCAGGAAACAACACCAACTCAGCGGATTCTGAAAATAGAGATACCGGCAGAAGAGGTGTCACAGGAATTTCAGAGGGTATCATCAGATATCAACAAAAGGG
>JACRON010000136.1 GCA_016214425.1 Nitrospirota bacterium | reverse complement strand
TTATGATAGTTCAGCGCTTAATATAAACAGAACCCTTAACAGTGTTTACTGTATAGCGACTAATGACTGCTGGATTGTTGGAGATGATGATGGTAATGAAGTTATATTGCGCTGGACAGGCGGTCCGAACTGGACTCGTGTAGGGCCAAGCGGTGCGATTCCGAATACCGATCTTAACAGCGTTTTTTGTGTAAATAGCAATGACTGTTGGGCTGTTGGTGATACATCAGGTGCCGAACTAATTCTGCATTGGGATGGAACATCATGGTCCAGATATACACCTTCTGGCGCCATTCCAAATAGAAACCTTAGAAGCGTTTATGTCATAGGCCCAAAGCAGCGGCCGCAGGCCATGTGGCGGGAGGTGTTTCAATAACGCAAAAGCGCAAAATAATAACGCAAAGGCGCAAAAAATATTGCAAATGCGCCATATTTTATGGTAAAGTTATTTTAAAGGGATAACATTAATGAGTGTAGATACTTTAAAAATATACGAAATACTATCTGCAAGCCTGCCAAAGACTCAGGCAAAGGCAGTTGCTAAGGCGATTAATGAAGCAATAGAAGCGGATACTGAGAGAAAAAAAGCATTACTTGCTACAAAAGAGGATTTAGCAAACCTGAGAGCGGTATTGAAAGAGGACATTGCAAATGTCAAGGCTGAGATGATTAAGTGGATGTTTATATTCTGGATTAGTCAGATAGGTGTTATCACAGGCATAATGTTTGCCATGCTCAAGCTCTATTTTAAATAAAACTATTACTATGAAGACATTAGCAGAAAAACTGATTTTTACTTATGATGATATAAACCGCTTACCTGAAGGCAATTATGAGATTATAGATGGGGAGAGGCATGATATGACACCTACAGGTTTTGAACATGGAGATTTAGAGGCAGGGCTTGGAGAATTTTTAAGAAGGCATCTGAAAGACAAGGGTTATGTAGCAGTCGGCGAGATAGGGGTCTTAATAAAAAGAAAGCCCTTTAGGTTGAGGGCTGCTGATGTGGTATATATAAGCAAAGAGAAGTCGCCAGAAAGACCGAAGGGTATCCTTGAAATCCCCCCTGATTTGATAATAGAGATAATCTCTGAAAGCAATACCGCATGGGAAATTACAGATAAGGTGAAGGATTATTTATCAATAGGCGTAGATAGGATAATTCTGATTGACCCTCTGACACAAACAGTAAGCCTCTATCAAAAAGGAAAGAAGGAAGCACTCCTGTATAACTTTGATGAAGATGTTACATTGATTGAAGGGGTTACAATAAAAATAAAAGAGCTGCTGCTTTAAGAGTCAGCAAATCGTCTTTACCCTTCCATATTTTTTGTTGACATAAATAATAAAAGTTTGTATTATCTTTAATACCGTATTTTCTAACGGGCGGATAGCTCAGTTGGGAGAGCGCTGCCCTTACAAGGCAGAGGTCACAGGTTCAATCCCTGTTCCGCCTACCATTTAAATACAGTTCGGAGTTCAGTGTTCGGAGTTTAAATTATTTTTAGCTCTCAATTCAAAACTCTTAACTCATAGCTAAATTTCTGGGGACGTAGTTCAATTGGTTCCGCCCTGTCACGGCGGAAGTTGCGGGTTCGAGCCCCGTCGTCCCCGCCAGTTTAAAGAATATTTCTGCTGCAAGATGACGCCTGTCTCCCCTTCCTCATTTCACTGTGAGATTTTATTGTTTTATTTCTTTGCTCTTAATTCTTAGTTTCTGCATCTTTCAGGCACAATTATTGCTTTTATATATCAGGAATCACCTGATAATTTTCAGGCGCTTTTTTAATAAAGTTCTTGAAATTCAAATGATTTTAATGTAAAACTATGGTATTAAAATATTCAGCATTGTATTAAAAACTATACACTTTAAAGGACTGTTGTGGATACTTTCGTTACAAAAGAGCAAAACATGAAGCGACAGATATATCTTGACAACCTTCCACTTGCTGATGCACTTAAACTATGGGAAGAAAGATTAAGGGCAAATAATCTTCTCAAGCCATTGGAGGGCGAGGAGATACCTGTCTGGTCATCGCAGGGAAGGGTTACAGCAGAGGCAGTTTCTGCTATTATTTCCTCCCCATTTTATCATTGCGCTGCAATGGATGGTTATGCAGTTAAGTTCATTGATACCTTTGGCGCATCTGAAACATTGCCAAAGATTTTAAAGCTCGGCAAACAGGCAGTAGCAGTTGATACAGGAGACCCTATGCCTGAAGGCTTTAATGCTGTTATAATGATTGAGGATGTCAATAAGGTATCTGATAACGAGATTGAGATAATAAAACCAGCAACACCCTGGCATCATGTAAGAACAATCGGCGAGGATATTGTTGCAACAGAGCTGATACTTCCAGAAAATCATAAAATCAGGCCTATTGATATGGGAGCAATGCTTGCAGGCGGCATAACAAAGATTTCAGTAAGAAGAAAACCGAAAATAGTAATAATCCCCACTGGCACTGAATTGATAGAGCCTGGCACAAAATTAGAAAGAGGCGGCATAATAGAATACAATTCAAGCATACTCAGCGGCATGGCAGAGGAATGGGGCTGTGAGGCAGTGCGCTGGG
>JACRON010000135.1 GCA_016214425.1 Nitrospirota bacterium | reverse complement strand
TATTATCTTTCTGCTTGATGCATAAAAGACCTGGCCCGGCACAGTATAAAGGTTGAACTTTGGCCTTTTCCCTTTTATCCTTCCCACATCAAGCTGGAGGAAGTCAAAGAATATTGTCCTGTCCTCCTTTGTCTTTAAAGAGACAAGCTCGCCTGCTACTGATGAGTCAAGCTTTGAATGGATGTATTCAAGATTCGTTGTCTTGCCGCTCATGCCAGGTCCGTAATAGACAATCTTCAGATTTATCTCCTGCAACGCCCAGTTTATGAACATATTACCTTTTGCTCCTTACTTTTTAAAGATATTATCAAGCGCATCATTAAGACGCAGGTTGAATTCTGTATTTAATATATCTTTGCCGCCATCTGAAAATTCACTGCTATTACACACTATCTCTAACAGGGCCTCTACTGCCTTTTTTGTGTAAACCCTGATAACGCCCAATGTCACATTTGTATTAAATACAATCACCAGAAAATGATTCTCGCCGACATTGGAGAGATAGACATTATTGGTCTCGCCTTCATGAAAGAGGAGCCTGAACCTCGCCTTTTCCCCGACAATCTTTGCCATCTCAGATGTAGCAGCAAAGTCGCTTGCTGCAAGGGCAGACAGCACAGATGTATTTATCTGTTTTATATTGCCGTTCTGAGCTATAAGCTGACCGTTTATATCAGAAAGAAGCAGAGCAGTAGCCTTTGTCTTTTGCGTAAGCTCTGTTAGGCACTTCTGTATGCCGTCGTACTGAAGCGCAGATATCTCTATCTTTTTGCTTCCATCCCTTTCCAATAAAGACATATTTTATCCTTAACTGCTTGCCTGCCTGCTCCTTAAGCGCAAGATTGCTGCCTTTAAACTCTCCCTCATTCTTTCCAATGACTCTGCCAGCTTTCCAACCTCTCCTGTTGAATCAACTGAAATCTTGATATCCATATCGCCCATGCTTATCCTGTTTGCAGCCTCAGTCAGGTGAAGGACAGGCTGGACAATGCCCCTTGAAAAGGTAAGGGCAATAATCAAACCTGCAAGGGCTGATAATAATAGTATCCCAATAAAAATGCCTCCTGTATAAACCTTTAACCTGTTCAACTGGTCATGAAGCGCGCCTAATTTATTAATAGGTTCAAGAGCTGTTTCCCGCTTTTGGGCAATAACAGCCCTCCAGTTTGAACCGCTCCCTTTGCCGTCTTCAATGTGGGAATAGCCGATAATTGCATCCACATCCTTGCCATTTATGTTAATCCTTTCCCTTGTATATCCTTCTTTATTCACATTCTTGGCTGCAGTGAGATTTTTATAAAGCTCCTTGCCCTTATCTGTCATTACTATTTCTTTATTATGATTAGATGCTGTATCAGCAAGTATCCTGCCTGCTGAATCAAAGATAACAACATTTGCATCCTTAAACCCCTTTACTGTTTCATTTGCAACTCTCTGAATTGCAGAGACATCAAGTATTGCCTTCATTACACCAAGAGGCTTTTTAGTATCCAAATCATCAATGCGGATAGATATGGCAACCGAATAGACTCCTGCAGATTCATCATATTCAACCTTTCCGATGTGTCTGCCCTTTTCCCATGCTGTGTCCCACCATCCTTCTCCCTTTTGCAAAAAGTCAGATGTCATATTTGTGATTGCCACATTGAAGCCGCGATTCTCTGTAAAAAAGATTTCCCGAAAAACACCTGATTTTTCCATCTGGTGTTTAAGATACTTTGTTGCTACAGGATTTACATTCAGCTTTCTTGTAGAGGCCATCCTCTTTTCCAGCGCCTCTTCGGAAAGTTTGTGGAGGTTTGCCTTTGTTGCAAGTTTTGAGCCTTCAATAGCAGCATCTATAATTAATGGATTTGACGCCCATATCTGGACATCATTAATTCTCTCTGAAACATATGTATTAAGAATGTTAACTGTATCAGTCGCCTCCTTAGATAAATTCTCTCCAACTACACTCGCCTCCATCCTCTTTTCTGTATCATCAATGGCTAATGAAAATTTCTGCAGGGAATTGTTGAAGGATATATAGACTACTGCACCGACTACGAATAATGGAATTAATACTACTGACAGAATCTGCATGGTCAGCTTTGCCCTTAACACTAACCACAGGACATCCATTTTTTCTTTAAAAAGATTTAATTCGCTCATTTTCTCATCTCCTTTTGTAATTGATTACACAGATTTTTAAAAAGGGTGGGTGGGGTTATTCTGTGTAATCAGTTTTCTTAGCTTAAATATTTTTTATTACACCAAGCATTGACTGCTGAAAGCTTACACGCTTTGACTCATCTGATATCTCATTGCTTATATGCTCAATCAATTTTGCCAGCTTGCTTTTTGGAAAAGCATTCCTTTCGTATTTCAGCATCTTTGTCTTCTCATCTACAATAATAGATGCCATTGGCCCCATAAACTTTGTCAGAGCCTCCTCCAGAAGAGGAAAGAAGTTTCCGTTTACTATCTCATTTGACATGGGCTTTGGTTTTTCAGTCTCTTCTATAAGACCCTCTTTACAAAGCCTGCAGATTATCCTTGAGGTATCAAATTCGCTCAAACCAATGCACTGGGCTATCTCCTCAACACTCTTTGCGCCGTTTATATTTGCAAGCACCTTCCACTCCTCTGCCTTAAGGTTTACCTCCTTTGGGGTCTTATTCGCGGTTATCTTAAACACCACATCAGTAGTGGGTATTATCTTTCTGATGCTGCTCCACTCCTCTGAAATGACCCTGCTCCATTCGTCTATATTCTGGATACCCATGTCAAACATATCGCCTGTCAGATTATTTATTGATGCATCAGGAACAAAATTGAAATCCCCATTCATCCATGTCATCAGCTCATACAGCGCATCCACGCCAGACTTGTTATTCCATTTGGCATATAAAATGGCCCCGTCTTTTAGATAGATATCCCCCTTCTTCTCATCCTTTGACAATTCAAGCCTTCCTGTCTTGCTGCCCGAGATAAGAAGCTTCAATATCTCAGACAGGTTCATCTGAGAAAGTGTGCCGTTTAAAATATTTGCCATAGATCTCTTCCTTTATGTCCTGTTAAACATCTTTATTCCGAAATGCCCCTTTGGATCCTTTTTTTCATTCAGGTCTTTTAAAACCACATTAAGGGTAAGCCTTAAAAGTGAAGTATCTACTGAGCTCTTGCAGAGGACTATAAGATAAAAATCATTCCCTTTCTGCACAATCACCCTTCCGTAATCATATAAAAGGTCAAACCCTTTTATATCCTCGCCTGTGTACTTAATGGTAGTATCAAGCTGCATGACCTCCCTGCCGATGGATTCAAGAATGCCCTTTGTTAAATAAGGGCTCTTCTGTGATGAAACAATGCTGCCATTTTTATTCACCAGCACCGAATCCATAACACCTGCTATTGAATTTATTTCCTCTAATTTGTCTTTCATATCTTAATTCCCAGCTTAGTATTTTCCTGCCAGGGCATATATGATTGCAAGGTAGCCACCGGTCCTTATGCCGACCAGTATATTATCAATCGGTGAGACCTTTGCTATCCCCAATATATATGCAAGATGGGATATGCCAAACAGGGCAAATCCTATGCCGACAATAAGCGGCCCTTTGCTTCCTGTCGTCTTGTAAGCCCTTATGCCAAGCGTTAATATTGCAACACAGAACAATAAATTGACAACATACATTACCATATTTATCACCTCCTGCTATGTTTGTTAAGCGGGCATTATCTTTACCAAATGCCCGATCTGCAATTTTAATGATTCAATATCAATAGGCGCCATCTTTAATTTATTTCCTGCGCTCTTCTCCTTTGACACCTTAAATCTTTCTGCCTTGCCGTCGGGAAAAATTATCTTGACCTGAGAGATATTTATTATACCGTTTTTCTCCCACTCTGAGATAATATCCTCGCTGATAGTTATCTGACCTTTCCTTGCAGAAAGGCTGTTGTCCCTTTCCAGCGTAAGCTGCCTGTCCACTTTTATATCGCCTGAAGAGCCGAAAAGCTGCGGCATTGCCGAAGCAATGTTAAATGCCTCAATCTGCTCCCGATACTTTTCCCTGACAGGCTGCAGCTCTGCCTTTATCTTCGGCAGAATACCATTTTCTGAAGCCCTTGCAGAAAACTCATTAAGCATTACCTTCAATGCCTCGGTGCTTCCTTCAAGGAGCTTTTTGGCCTCGGCGCCTCCTGCATATACAAGTTTGCCATCTTTATAATCAAATTCACCTGCAAAGGGGTCCATGAATGGATATCTATCTGCAATATCTGTAGATGCCTTCTTAAGTGCAAAAACAAAGTCCCCCTTTTTAAACATACTGTCCACAACCCGCTCTGCGCCAGAAAATATCTCCTGAATAAGCAAGAGGAGGTCTTTTACATCCGCACCGTCTATCTTTATATGCCCCCCTGACTTTATTTTTGATAGATTTGCTTTGAACACATTAAATACAGCGCCCTCCTTTGCTGCCTTTGCAATGATGCTATTCAGCGTATCGCTGCCTGACTGCACTGCACCGTTCTCATCCGAAAGGATTGCCTCAACAGGCTCGCCGGAATGCAGGAATACAATGCCGTTTCCGCTATTATCCTTGATTGCCACTTCTATATGACCTGTATGGCTTTCTGATTTTAGTTTTACAATAAGCTTGTCAAGGCTGCTGAAATCTGTGGTAAGATTCCTGTGAACCGCATCACCCTCTACTGCTGATGAAAGCATTGTAATCGTCTCTTCAGAAAGCTGATAAACGCTGATTGTGCCGTCCTTCTCCTTAGCCTTGTTCATGGCAGCATTTACAGCATCCTGTCCTGTCTTTTTTGCATTCCCTTCTGATACAGCATTTATTATGCTGCCCCGCTCTAAAAATAAGACTGCCTCATATTGCCAGAAGTGTATGCTTACATAACCTGTAAAACCGCTCCCGCTAAATTCATGGAGCAGGACATTAAGATTTGTATAAGAGGTGTTTAGATTTTCGTGAACCGCTTTTCCCTTTGGCAGAAGCATATCTTTATCCACCTCCTGGTCTGAACCGTTCTGGTTCATACCCTACTAACTGGCTGTTTAAAATATTGTTAATAGAAACATCTACCATCTCAACCAATGAATTGCTGTCCATTCTGACCTGAAGATAATACGGCTCATGCCGTATTATCAGCATCCTCTCATCTTTTGCATTTAACCGGGAGCTGTGAAAACTGCCGAAATTTAAAAGCTCGCCTATGGCTGCTGCCTTATCAACAATATAATACACCTCATCGCTGCTGCCCTCTTTTTTTCCTCTGCCGTCCATGCCGAAAATTAATACATCCTTTACGCCGTTTAGCTTTTTTAGCTCCCCTGACAATCTTTCTGATGTCTTATCCTTTTCATCGCTCGCTTCATCCAAGATCCTCATCCCCTCAAGGAGAAGGCTATTCCAGCTTGTCTTTATTGTTTTGCGGGATGCGGTGACACCATTTTCAACCTTAAATTCGCCGTCAATAACCCCAAGCATCTTGTAAACAGCATCTTCTCCGTTTTTATTATCAAACTCTGCATGGGTTATCTGTCCGCCTTCAAAAAAGATAATACCTGTCCTGCCTCTTGTTTTAATGCTCAGCCTTGAGGTGTTTTTTTCCATACAGTTCAATTGTATGATATTTGAGATGTTAAGGTCATTTAAGTTTCCTATAAGCGCCATCTTAAATCTCCAGGTTTCTACCCTTTATCCGCTTTTAACAGAAGCAGGGGGAAGGGCAAGTGTTTTTAATACAAGCCTCTTTACCTCTTTTATATCAAAGGGCTTCTCAAAGAAGTAGAGGGCGCCGTTCTCCAATGCCTCATCCTTTTTATCCATAGTTGCATAGGCAGACATTACAATTATTGTTGTATCAGGGTTCTTTTCCTTAATCCTCTTTATCAGTTCAAGCCCGTTTATGCCGGGAAGATATATATCAATAATAGCAGCATCAAATCCATTATCCTTTAATTTCTCCAGAGCATCTTCTCCGCTGTTTGCTGTGATTACCTCGTAGTCTCCCTTTTCTAATATAAAACTCTGGTACATGCTGAAGGTCAGCGTCTCCTCGTCATCAACAATCAGGATTCTTTTGGTGCTCAATTAAATACTCCTTTACCGCTCACCCATATCCCTCTCCCCCAATGAGAGAGCGGGATAGGGTCTGCTTTAGATATATAGCAAAGTGCATGCCAGAGCTGTTTTATAATTGAAGGCAGATAAAATGCTGTGATTTTATTGGCAGTTGGAAAAGATAATTGTTATATGGAAATAATTTATAAGAAATGGATTTGTTCAGACCTTGAACAGTTCGTGTTAAGGTTTTAAACAATGGTTTTAAAAATAAACACCGTATTCCTTTAGCTTCTTCCACAATGTTGTGCGGGAGATGCCCAAACTCCTTGCAGCAATGCTCCTGTTGCCTTTGGCGTCAACTAATGCCTTTAGTATGCACTCCTTTTCCACGGCATTTAGAGAAACATTCTGGCTCTCTTTATGCTCCTTAATTCCTGCTTCTTTATTCTTTATTCTGTCTTCTGTCTCCTGTATTCTGTATTCTGTCTTTTGACTTCTGTCTTCTGACTTCTGAAATCCTGCTTGTGTATTTACTATCTCAGGAGGCAGGGCATCTAAAAGTATTGTATCGTCCTCAGCGAGAATCATTGCCCGCTCTATTACATTCTTTAATTCCCTTATATTGCCAGGCCACGGGTATGATAAAAGTAGAGATTCTACCTCCTTTGATAATCCGCTTACCCTCTTCTTAAATTCTCTGT
>JACRON010000134.1 GCA_016214425.1 Nitrospirota bacterium | reverse complement strand
TTTGCCAGGGGTACACGATATGGCTTTGATCGGGCGCGATGGCGAGGACTCTGGCGGATGCGGATTCAGGAATATCTAACCTGTGCAATCCAGAATATCCATGTTTTGATAAAACATCTTACTACGCCGAAGAAAAGCATTGCGGCAAAAGCCTTGGCAGTGAAGACTGCCTTTATGGAGGCGCTATCGCCTCTTATTGCGGCAATGAGCAACGCATTTTGTGGTCAGCGCTGCCATTAGGTATTATATCTTCAAATAACTTGATGCAGACGGATTAAAGGAAACCGGCTTTAAAAAATGGGTTCGGGCAACAGCCCGTTGCTTCTTGAATTTCATTTTCCCCACGACTCAATACCCTCGCCCAAAACCTGCCTGCATTATCGTTCTTGGCGGAAAAGGAGCCTGAAAGGTTTGAGCCTCAGTCTTTTTCGCAATGTTATCTGTCCATTGCAGGCAGTCCTTTTTATATTGTTTTCTCAAAAAATAAATCTGTCCCCTTTTTCTTTTCTTGGTCCCATTTTCCCATTGAAGTTGCGGGCATTCCTAAAAAATGATTTTTGAAGGTTCGACCTTCGTCACTTTTTTTATTAAGTTCTATTCGTAACAACTTGTCCCTTCTTCGTCTATAATGGGCTTATCAAACTCGTCATAGGTAAGTATAGTTTCTCGCCAGGCTGAAGAATAGGAACCGCATCAAAAGTAACAGTATTTCCTTTGTTCTTAAAAGATACATTAGCTGCTGCGCTGACAAATTCCATTTGTTCAGGAATTTTGCTTTCTATTTTTATATTTGTGCAAGGAGCCGTCCCTTCATTGCGTATCTCAACTACATAGGTTGTCTGCTTCCCTACTTGTACAGGGTCTTCCGTATCATAAGTAGATATGTGCACAGCAGGAACAGCTCTAACCTTAGTCGTTATTGAAGCCTTGACAGGAAAGTCGCGGGTCGACGATGTGCTACCCTCAGCAGTAATGATAAAAGTGCCTGTAGATTTTGCCAGTAATTCAAACGAATATGTTCTTGTTTGACCTGGTTCGAGATCTAAAACCCTCCACGTGAGATTAACCGGGCCAGGTTTGCCAGCAATAAATATGCCTGTTGCAGAAAGCCATTGAAATCCTAAAGGTATTTCGGCTCTGAGGATTACATCTTTTAAGATTTCCTTGGTGATATTAATCATAGCAATTGTGTAGGTAATGCTTTTCCCCTGATAAACGAATCGCGGACCGTCTATGCCTAATGCAGGCTGTTCTTTTTTAGGTTCTTCAACCTTTTTCTCTGGTTGATTAGTTCCCGCTTGAGAAAAAACTTCTTTTTCGAATGAAACAACGAGACAAAACATAGCAAACGCTACCCACAGAAAGCAAATCCTCTTATTTATTTTTTCAACGTATTTCATATGCGCTCCTTCATAGGCAATTCACAAAAGGATGGTTCTGTTTTTTTCATTTTCTTTCCCTCCCCTGACCACAATGAGTAGATAACGGCCAAGCGTATCTGAAGTTCCGAGCGAAGCGAGGAATTTGGGCGGAGTGCCAGAGGCACGTAGCTAGTGTTGTGTTTCTTAAATTGCATGATGTTATTTAAGCCACCAATGGCTTTCCTGTATATGTCCATCTAAATGGTTTTGCTTGTTTCTCATTGTAGTATTTAATATAATCCATAATCTGTTTGATTAACTCCCTCTTTGAGCGCCACACTCCTCCCTTTAAAACATCACGACTGAATATATTAAACCATATCTCTACCTGATTAAGCCATGATGAAGGAATAAGCGGGACACTTCCCGTATTCCTTCTGCAGCCTTTTCTCCACCAACCTTATAACATCCTTAAACAGCCATGATGACTTAAAGACCTCCTATGCCAATAAGCTTGTCTGAGCCGCCTCAATTTTTTTTCCCTTTTTCAATAAGCTCTCTCAATCTGTCTTTTAATACTGGGATATCTTTTTTAATCGTATTCCAAACAGCATCTATATCCACGCCAAAATAATCATGTATCAATTTATCCCTCATTCCAGCCATATCTTTCCAAGGTATTTCAGAATGTCTTTCTCTAATTTCTTTTGACAACCTCTTTGTAGCTTCGCCTATTATCTCTATCTGCCTTATTACTCCGTCCTGTATAAGATAATTTTTCATAAAATCTTCATACTTTATACCGTTAGCATATTCTTCTATTCTTGCTATAGCATCTAAAATATGTTTTAAGTATACTGAATCGGCTTTACTCATCCGTAAATTACTTCCATTTCTTCCTTTATTTCATCAATTAAATATGGACTTATAGATTTTTCTGTTAATAAATCCACTTTTATCCCTAAAATTTCAGATAATTCCCTTTCTATCCTTACAAGCTCAAGAAGGCTCTTTTTCTCAGAAAATTCTACAATAACATCTATATGGCTTTTCTTCTCCTCTTATATAAGAACCAAAGACAGCTATCTTTATTGCGCCTTCAACTTTAAGCATACACAATATCTTTTCATAAATCTCTTCTCTATTCATAATATATATCCTCTCATTCTTTTTCTCTATTGTCAAGGGTTGAAAAAATATGGGCGCATTGCAATACGCCCCTATCTGATGCCATTTATAATCCCCCTATATACCCAAGCCTGCATGTGCCTTATAAAATAGCCTCATCATTAAAGCCATAAAAAGAATATTTCCCTTGAGAGAAAAGGACAATACAGAAGCATCTTTATGTATTGAGATTGCTTCGCTTCGCTCGCAATGACAAATGGAAATTTTACAGATTAATCACCACTGTCTTTAAATCCGTCATCTCTTCAATGGCGTATCGCGGGCCTTCACGGCCGATGCCGCTGTTTTTTACGCCGCCGTATGGCATCATGTCTGCACGGTACAGGGATGTGTCGTTAATCATAATTCCGCCAACTTTAATTCCTTTTATTGCCTTAAAGGCAATATTAATATCCTTTGTAAAGAGCCCTGCCTGAAGCCCGTATTCAGAGTCATTCACTATATCAATCGCCTCTTCAATTGTATTATACGGAATCACAGATATAACAGGCGCAAATGCCTCAAAGCATACAATGCGCATTGTCCTTTCAACATCTGTTAATACAGCAGGCGCTACAACAGAGCCTTTTCTTTCGCCGCCTGTTAAGAGTTTACCGCCTTTAT
>JACRON010000141.1 GCA_016214425.1 Nitrospirota bacterium | reverse complement strand
TCAAGCCCCAAAGCAGGATCAAAGCGGATTTTATACAGATCTCTGATAATAAAATCCCTATTATTTTTCTCCAGCTCCTTGCAAATTGACGCTGTTATTGCATTACAGAAACTTGATGGATTTGGGTGGGCATGAACTATAAGATATTTCATGGCATCTCCTTATTAATATTTATAATTATTTAGCATCAAACCAATTGGGAAATAATCATAAGTTTTTATCAATTTTTGAAAGCAATTTTATTAGCATGTCTTTTTCTGTATTAGAAAAACCCTTGTAAACTGTTGATAACAATTTTTCTGAAATATTTACAAATACAGGCCATAATGCCTTGCTCTTTTTTGTGAGTGTGATAAATGTAACCCTATTATCTATCTCGGACTTGACCCTCTCCACATAACCCAGATTGGCCAGCTTGTTAACCAAAGCAGTAACTGTTGATTTGTCTTTTTCAATGATATTAGCAAGTCCATTCATTGTGAGTACATTTTTCATAAAAAGGGCTCCTATTATATCGCCGTGTGATGTGTCAAGGCCTCTGATGTTATGTTTCTTTAATTCGTTAATAATTAATTTATTGGCCTTCCTTCGTATTCTTGCAATAAGGGAGACAACTAACTGTTCAGACCTCACAAATATATTATAGTTTGATGTCAAACTATTGTCAAGTAAAATTTTAAGGATAAAAGAAAGGATTAAAAAGCTTTGTGGATTCTGGGCTATCCCCCATGAACTGGACAGGAGACGAGAAAAGGGTTAGTATGTTGAATGGCATGAAACAATCCTATCACAACCAAAAAGGCATTGCT
The DNA here is from genome assembly GCA_016214425.1 of Nitrospirota bacterium. Taxonomy (GTDB): domain Bacteria; phylum Nitrospirota; class CAKKRA01; order 9FT-COMBO-42-15; family 9FT-COMBO-42-15; genus 9FT-COMBO-42-15. Next base: position 2,903 of record JACRON010000141.1, on the reverse strand, counting down.
ATTCCATTCTTGCGGATTTCTATTTCACCTGATATTCCACTTGTGGTAATCAGCCAAATGTATGCCCGACCCTGCTCCATCTCATCCCATCAACTCCATACGAATACCAGACCTGGCGTGCTTTACCTACGACATCTTTGAGTGGAATAAACCCGAACTTGCTGCTGTCTTCACTATTCTGCTTATTGTCTCCAAGCACATAGACGGCACCATGAGGCACGATGACTTCGCGTCCTCCTTCGAGTTTAATCATATCACCCGGCAGTCCTGCTATTCTCCTTATGTAAACCTTGCTCCTGTCATCAGGATATACAAAAATTATGATATCACCTCTCTTTGGAGGCATCCGTCTATATGCGGTTTTATCCACTAAAACCCTGTCACCCCTTAATATTGCAGGCTCCATACCCTTTGTGGCTATTTTGTAAACATGAATAATATTATCCCTCGTATAATTATATACAAAGCCGGTAATCAGCACAGATCCGAGCATCCATACCGCAATATAAAAGTACCAACGGTTATAAGGTTTTAAAATATATTCACCCTCTTGTTTATAATGTTTTCTATATGCCTCAATAATAGAAAAAACATAGACCGTTACTACTATTGCCAATGTAAGAGTAACTCCTACAATCACTAACCTGTCCGGAAGATATACAGACAAACGAAAACCAGTTGCAATGAGCGCCATAAAGATTACAAAGATGCTCATCCCCTTTAAGAGCTCCCTATTATATATCTGCCCCATCCCTGGCATGCTCATGCCCATAATCGCTGCAATCCAACTCTTTCTTTTAAAGCTTTTTCCTTCCTGATTCATCTCTGCCTCCATCACTTTTTTGTTATAAACTAAATACGCATGGAATGGAGAAAGGTTCCAGCTATCTACACACGACCGGAGAAAAGACGGTAAAATACAGCCTGATGAGGTTTATTATCCCAAGTAACGCTCCGCCTGCAAACATCGCATAGCGTGCTGCCATTGATGAAAGAAGTCTTTGCGATAGCGAAATTTCGGGTTTTTTTGTCTTTTCATAGGCATAGACTTTATTCATTACCTTGGATATAAAATCACCTGACGGTTTAAACTCTTTCATAACCTTTGCCTCCAAAATACTCTTTAACTAACAGTTTCATCTTCTCCCTTGCCCTGAATAGCCTTGATTTTACAGTGCCGGGAGACACACTGTCCCGTACTGCTATCTCATTTAGAGAATCTCCATGCAAACTCTGAAGAATGGTGCTCCTATATGGCTCCGGCAATTGTTCCACGGAAGTCTTTACCGCTTGCCATTTTTCATTCTCTATTAAAGTCTCTTCCGCTGTTTTATCTTTAGCCCTGATGTCAGAGGTGGTTTCTATCGGGACAATTATCTTTCCCCGTCTTTTTCTTAGCTCGCTGATACAGTGGTTTCTTGCAGTAATAAAGAGCCATGCTGAAAAAGGGGTCCCTCTTTTTTCATCAAAGTCTTTCAGCGATTTATACACGTTTAGAAAGACTTCCTGTCCTATGTCTTCCACGAGACCCTCGTCTTCTATAAGTCTGAGTATAAAATTGAGGAGATGTCTGTGATACTTCCGTTTTATAACATCAATTTCATCCACAAAAAACTCCTGTGTATCTGTTTTAAAGAAATACGCATGTTCTATAAAAAGGTTCCCGTCTTTTTAAAAACATTCATTTCACAACCAAAAAGGCATTGCTATTCCATTCTTGCGATTTTGCCAATCTACTTTTTACTTATTTCCTGTATTTACTAAAGCACGGCTAAACGGACAATAGTCATGTTTCGTTTATCAGCATAAACAAGAAATTGGCTAATTCTTTAGAGGCGTCATACTGGACATAATGATTGACCCCCGATAGTTTGAGGTATTTGATATTCGGTATATCTTCAGATAACTTCTGACTTTGCCTCTGTAAATCCTCGCTGTCCTTATCTCCCACTATCAAACAAATGCGGTGCTTTATAGTTGAATAGTGTAACGCCATCTCTCCCAACTCGCGATTGTAGTTTTCAGATTGCCTTGCTTGCGTAGTCGTAGAAATGGTCTTATTCCAAAGCCTTTGCCGAAAAGGAATAAAGTTCTCAGGATACTTGTGCCTATTGGTGTAAATCATTCTCGTTAATGTCTCCTCAATCATTCTATTCCCAATCAGAGGGCCGAGCAAGGCGGCAGCTCCCTCTCCAAAATAGGGAAAAGTCAGGAGCTTGAGAATCCCTTGATTACCATATTTTTTATCAGGATAAGCAAGGGGTGCAATAAGCAGATAACCTTTGATATTTTCATTAAACTGAGTGGCCATCTTTAAGGCAATAGCTCCCCCATAGGAATGGCCTACCACAACCACATCTTTAAGGCCTAATTCCTTGATAACCTCAAATGCTACTTCTGCGTTTTTTTCTATAGAGGCATCACCGTCTTGAATGCTGCTGAATCCCATGCCGGGTCTGTCAATGGCTGTAATTCTATACTTTTCTTTTAACAAAGGATAGAGCATTTCCCAATCTTCTATACTTCCCATTGCGCCATGAATGAGGAAAATATCTTGTCCCTGACCTACATGGTAGTATCGGATTGCTCTCCCTTTGATATCTATATATTTTCCTTGATAACCGGATGGTATCTTTATGCTTGGAGAATAAACAGCGCCTATCAAGGCAATGAGCAACACAGGAGTAATGATAAGTCCACCAAGAAAAATTAAGAGCTTATTTTTCATACTTTGTTCTCTCTTTTGCCTGACAAATCACGCATGAATTTATCAACCATCATTTTTTTATCAATTGTGTAGCTCCTGTTTAAATTCTCTCAGCCACGACTGATAAAAATCTTTTAGTGTCTGTCCTGTCTTTTCTGAAAAGGCTATTCAAATTTTTTCACCTCGTTGAGGTAAT
>JACRON010000140.1 GCA_016214425.1 Nitrospirota bacterium | reverse complement strand
ATGCATATGGTTTACCGCGCCACAGCAATGGTCTTTGCCAAATACAGCGGCAGAGGGGAAAGCGCATAGTTAGTAAGACATTTGATATTGGTCATAATCTCCTCGGCAAAACCGCAACAGATAACACATTTTTTGATTTCTTTGACTCCCTATAATGACCGTGATTTAATATTACCAGCAAACACCTGATTGGGGGATATCCAAACCAGTTCGGCTATAATAAGTTAAATAAAATTTCGGGCATGAAAAAGAGGTAAGGTATTATGAAAATAGAACCTCCAATGCATTTATTGATAGGTGGCATGGAGATGTCAATAGGCAAGTCCGACCCCATTATTCCCAGAGCCACTTTTTTATTGACAATTTCACCATTTAATGGTTAAATTGTCACCATGATTAAGAGACACCTTTTCCATGATATCATGGATTCCCTACAGCACTTTCCCGTTGTCCTTCTAACAGGAGCAAGGCAGGTCGGCAAATCCACCCTTGCCAATGAGCTGTCCCGCTCTGAATGGAAGGCTATTTATCTTACATTAGATAATCGTGTTATTCTGGATGCTGCATTAAAAGACCCCGACGGTTTCATAAGCGGTACACCTGTCCCTGCAATAATAGATGAGATTCAGAAAGCGCCGGATCTCATGCGCGCCATAAAAATTATAGTGGATAAGAACCGTAAACCCGGGCAGTATCTGCTCACAGGCTCTGCTAATCTAATGACCCTATCAAAGGTGGCCGAGACCCTTGCAGGCAGAGTTGCTCTCCATGAGCTGCAGCCTTTTACATGGTCGGAAATAAGCAATAAGAGACCTTCCACTATATTAATGGACATCTTCAGAGGAGATGATGCTGGTGTGCTCTTAAGAAAATGGAAAAGGCGCACTTTCACTGACAGGAGGGAAGATATCAAAAGACATATAATTGCAGGCGGCTACCCCACACCTTCCATGATGGCCTCGGTTAAGGCCCGCAGGCGGTGGTTTGATTCATACAGGCAAACATATATTGAAAGAGACATAAGGGACATAACCGCCATAGAACACCTTCCGGATTTTAACAGACTCTTGAACCTCCTTTCGTTCAGGACAGGACAGGTTATCAATTTTTCAGAGGTATCAAGAGAACTTGGGCTTCCGTTTACAACTCTCAGAAGATACATAGACCTTCTTGAGATGACATACCAGATATACTTTGTCAGGCCCTATTTTGTGAATATAGGCAAGCGTTTGATAAAGATGCCAAAGCTGTATTTCGGCGATGCTGGCATGGCCTGCCATCTTTCCGCAGTTGAGGATTGGCAGACGCTTGAACGGCAAAACAGGGTTGGGAGTATGGTGGAAACTTGGGCTGCCTCTGAACTGAAGAAACTTATATCTATTGGAGATATGAGGTGCCAGCTTTACTACTGGCGCACATATGCTGGAAGAGAGGTTGATTTTATCCTTGAGCGCGGGGAAAAGGTTATTGCAATTGAGGTAAAGTGGTCTCATAAACTGGAGGATGTGGAGATATCAGGGCTTAAGGATTGCGCCAAAGACCTAAAGGGCAGGCATGTGTTATCTATCCTTTTATATTCTGGAACAGAGATGATAGGCATAGACAAACAGACAATTGCGATGCCTTTTGGTTTCTTTTTCGGGATAGAATCGTGAACTGAAGGCTATTGAAAGAGAAACTGGCAAGGGTATAGAAGATATTAAAAAAATAAGGGTATACAATAGACAGGCAGCAATGGAGCTCTTATATCGTGTAGGCGGGTTGAAAGGTAGAGAGATTGGCAGTATAATAGGGCTGGCTATACGGCTGTAAGTCAGGAGGGGAAGCGGTGCGTTTTTTTTGATTTTCTTGACACCCTGTAATGACTGTGATTTAATATTATATGCAAACACCTGATTGGGGGATATCCAAACCAGTTCGGCTATAATAAGTTAAATGAAATTTGGGGCATGAAAAAGAGGTAAGGTATTATTATGAAAATAGAACCTCCAATGCATTTATTGATAGGCGGCATGGAGATGTCAATAGGCAAGTCCGACCCCATTATCCCACTTAATATCTTTCAAATTGTGGTGCTAACAGGTTAGAATTATATTTACAATGACTTCATAAGTCAATATAAATGTTTTTTTGCTTGACTTGCGCTATGTTTTTTGTTTAAGTAGAGAAAACTTGTTAAATATATTGTTGGGCTGATGAGAACAGCAAAATGAAAATGTATTTCTCCAGATGGAAGCCGAAAGGCCAATGTCCACCAAGGAAACCATTGAAAAAGATTCTTTGGTCATGGTTTGGCTCATTTGTGGGCATATTCCTTATAGCCATGCTTGAGGAATTGCTTAAAAGTGATGGCAAATCACATCTGCTGTTGATTGGTTCATTTGGCGCATCTGCGGTCCTCATCTATGGCGCACCGCAGGCTGATTTTTCTCAGCCAAGAAATTTAATAGGTGGACATATATTGTCCGCACTGGTTGGTGTTACAATTTATTCGCTCATGAAAGAGCATATGATACTGTCCTGTTCAATGTCAGTATCTTTGTCAATAGCCGTCATGCACGCCACACGTACCATGCATCCACCGGGTGGTGCAACGGCATTGATTGCAGTTATTGGCGGCGACTCGATTGGCTCGTTAGGATACAAATACATCCTTAGCCCTGTTCTTTCCGGAGCGATAATTTTACTTTTTATCGCGCTGATAATAAACAACTTATCAAGCAATCCAAAAAGACATTATCCAACATATTGGTTATAGCATGCCCAACACTTATAAGGCCTCCTGTTGTCAAGAGAAAAAAATATCCTAAGCGGAAATTAAAATAAAATAATTTCCTTATTTTTCCCAATACCAACAGATTGCATAAAAGCCCTGACTTTGGTTTCCCAATACGGTTTCAGACAAAATCTGCACCAAACACTTATCGAGGCTCAATAGCCATAAGGCATGGAAATAATCAGGGTCAAACTTACATTATACATTTTACCTTTCCACAGCCTCTTTTATCTTGACTATCTCCTTATTTATCTTTCCTATCCAATTTTGATAAGAGACATTTAAATGCCAGTAGTGCAGACCTGTCGTAGCTTGACATGGTGTGTCAAAAGTGTTACACAATGGCTGGAGGCAAAGGAATATGCCGGTAAGAAATCCAAGAATAAATGTTGTGCTGGAGAAGCCGCTCTTTCATACTATAAAACTGCTTGCTGAAAGAGACGGGGTCTCTCTATCATTAGCGGCGAGCCTTTAAGAAAGACACTTCACGGGTATTGGAAGCTGAGAGTCGGAGATTACAGGGTAGTATTTAAAATTGTCGGTGAAGAGGTCTAGATATTTGGCGATTTTCATAATTAAACCTTATCATCTCATTAGCGCCTCAAATCATAATCAAACTTTATCCTTACATTAATATAATCAATTTGACATTTGATGTGTGAAGTTTTATCATTCACTACTTTTTTAAGGGGAAGATGAAAAAAAGTTTTGGCAATAGAATTATTTTTTATTTTTATAAAAGGAAAACATAAAATTTCCACAGAGAGTAAAGGAGAGATAAGAAGATGGCATTAAAACCGCTTGGTGAATCAATCAGGGAGTACGACAAGGTAGTAGTCACAACATGCAGCAACATGTGCGAGGCTGCATGCGGCATGCTGGTCTATGTGAAGGATGGAAAAGTCGTTGATATCTACGGCGACCCTGAGCATCCTTTAAGCAAAGGCGCTTTATGTCCAAAAGGCTCAGGCGCATTCCAGCATATCTATAATCCATTGAGGGTGAAATACCCGATGGTCAGGAAGAGCCTCAATGATGAATTCAAGAGGGCGTCATGGGATGCAGCATTGGACTTTGCTGCAGAAAGATTGATGAAGGTGAAGAAGGAGTACGGGGCAGAGGCATTGATGCTCCACAGGACAGGCCGTTCAGACTTTTTATGGAAGCTCGGCGGCTCAAGATTCGGAAAAATCTGGGGCACGCCAAATATTGTCGGCCAGGGTCCAATATGCTGTGAGAGCCCTGGTGTTGCAATGAACTATACTTACGGCGCAAAGGACCTCGGAAGATTAATGAACCCCACAACAGACTGGGTAAACTCAAAATGTATAATGATTGCAGGTTCAAATACAGCAGCCAATCATCCGGTTGAGATGCTCTGGGTCTTAGATGCAAAAGAAAGAGGAACAAAGATTATCTGGATTGACCCGAGATTCAATCCATCCATGGCAAAGGCAGATATTGCAATGAGGCTGAGGCCCAATACAGATGCTGCGCTTGTAATGGCAATGATTAATGTAATACTCAAAGAGAATTTATACAACAAAGAGTTTGTAGATAAATGGGTGCACGGACTTGATGAGTGGAGGCCATTAATTGAAAAGATGCCGCCTGAAAGAGCAGAGAAGATTACATGGGTTCCAAAAGAGACCATTATTCAGGCAGCAAGGATGTTTGCAACAAACACACCTGCATCAGTATCAGGCTGTCTCGGCACAGCGCAGACATATAATTCAAACAACATCAACCGCTGCTACGGCATCTTAGTAGCGCTTACTGGCTCAATCGGCGTGACAGGAGGCGGCTGGAACTGGCTGCACAACTGCCGTCCGCCGCTAAATTACGGAAAGGATTTGGCATCGCTTCCGCCAGTCAAGGCGCCTGTTTGGCTGGGCAGATGTCTCTGCGGCGAATTTTCCCAATGCAATATTTACACAAAAGCCTTATCCAATAAGGGCAGTATGGTGGAATGGAAATATGATGGCGCAGATGCCATTTACACAGAAATATGCAGCAGCATTCAAGAAGAATGTTGATATAGCAATACATAACTCATTCCATCCGAACTTTACATATCAGCATGCACATGTAGCATTCCCGATAACATCATGGGTGGAGAGGGAGGGCCTTTGCCACCACGGAAACAACAGGCTCATGTCATGGTTCAATCAGGCAATAAAAGAGAACTGGGAGTGCAGAAACGACATAGATGTAATTGCAGGCATTGCAGACAGGGTCTTTGGAAAAGAGGATGGCCTGAAGTGGTTCCCATGGAGAAGGAAGGACGACCCGACAAAGATTAATATGGCAGAGGCAACAGACTTCTTTAATAAGCAGGAGTCCTTTACAGCAGGATGCACAAAGAAGACGCTTGACCCTGCAACAACACCGAGGGGCGGCGTAATGTGGCCTGCATTTACAGAAGAGGATGCAATGAGATTTGAATCTTCCGAAGCAAAGGTCAGGGGCGACTATATCATGTATGAAGATAATAAGCCGTTTCCTGAATCTGATCCGCCAAGAAGATTCCCGACGCCTTCAGGCAAGATTGAGGTTGCATCCGATGCAATAAGGGAGCTCGGCTGGGATTATCTGCCGAAACACAGAGAGGGCGGACATACGCCTGTCAGCGATCCAGAGGACTTCAAAGAGCATCCGCTTGTTCTTTGTACTGGAAGGCCGGTGTCCAGCTTCCATGAGATGGGACACTGGTGGCCGTGGACAGACGAGCTTGAGCCAGACCGCTATATTCAGGTTCACCCTGAACTTGCAAAGGCGCTCGGCATTGAGGACGGCGATTATGTAAAGCTTGAGTCCATCCGTTCAGAGCTTGACGG
>JACRON010000056.1 GCA_016214425.1 Nitrospirota bacterium | reverse complement strand
AAGTGGCAGAGGAATTGGGAGGGGCTTTTTGTTTCAAAGGAAGACCCGAAGAAAAAGAAATATTACTGCCTTGAGATGTTTCCATATCCCTCTGGCAGGATACACATGGGACATGTGCGGAATTATGTCATAGGCGATGTGATAGCGCGCTATAAGATAATGAACGGCTATTCTGTCATCCATCCAATTGGCTGGGATGCATTCGGCATGCCTGCGGAGAATGCTGCTATTGAAAAGGGGATACATCCAGCAAAGTGGACCCATGAAAATATTGCAAGCATGAAGGCGCAGATAAAGAAGCTCGGTTTAAGCTATGACTGGAGCAGAGAGATTGCAACCTGCGACGAGGATTATTATAAGTGGAACCAGTGGCTCTTTTTAAAGATGTATGAAAAGGGCATTGCATATAAAAAGAAGTCCTTTGTAAACTGGTGCCCTTCATGCGAAACAGTTCTTGCAAATGAACAGGTAGAAGATGGGAAGTGCTGGAGGTGCGACTCTATTGTTAAGCAGAAGGAGCTTGAGCAGTGGTTCTTTAAGATTACTGATTATGCTGAGGAGATGCTTTCATATACAGATAGACTTCCTGGCTGGCCAGAGAATGTGCTTATGATGCAGAGAAACTGGATTGGGAAAAGCACAGGCGCAGAGATAGATTTTCCCATAGCAGGCACAAATAAAAAGATTACTGTTTTTACTACAAGGCAGGATACTATTTTTGGCGCAACCTTTATGAGCATTGCAGCAGAGCATCCAATGGTTAAGGTTCTTATTAAGGGCAAGAACACTGAAAAGGATGTAATGAAGTTTGTTGAGAAGGTGATGCAGGAGGACAGGCTCACAAGGACAGGTGAAGGGACAGAAAAGGAAGGGATATTCACTGGCGCCTATGCAATTAATCCATTTACAAAGAAAGAGATACCAATCTGGATTGGAAATTTTGTTTTGATGGAATACGGAACAGGCGCTGTTATGGCTGTTCCGTGCCATGATACAAGGGATTTTGCATTTGCAAAAAAATACAATCTGCCAATACAGCTTGTAATACAGAATCCTGAAAGAACACTCTCTGATGATGCAATAAAGGATGCCTATATTGATGATGGCTATCTTGTGAATTCAGGAGAGTTTGATAATTTTTCTTCATCAGAGGCAAAGGAAAGGATTGCAGATTATCTTGAAAAAAATGGCATTGGAAAAAGATGTATAAATTACCGCTTGCGGGACTGGGGCATATCAAGGCAGAGATATTGGGGAACGCCGATACCTATGCTCTACTGCAATCAATGCGGGATTGTGCCTGTGCCTGAAAAGGATCTGCCTGTGAAGCTTCCAAAGGATGTTGCCTTTACTGGAAAAGGCGGCTCGCCGCTTTTGGATGCAAAGGATTTTGTAAATGTAAAATGCCCAAAGTGTAAAGGAGATGCAAGAAGAGAGACAGATACAATGGATACATTTGTGGACTCATCATGGTATTTTCTCCGCTACACATCTCCAAAGGATAATGACAGACCCTTTGATTCAGAAAAGGCGAGGTATTGGATGCCAGTTGATCAGTATATTGGCGGCATTGAGCATGCGGTCCTCCATTTATTATATTCAAGATTTTTTACAAAGGTTGTGAGAGACCTTGAATTGATAAAGATTGATGAGCCTTTTACAAATCTTTTAACACAGGGCATGGTTTGCAAGGAGACATTAAAATGTCCAGAGCACGGCTGGGGTTGAAAAGGGCAGGGTTGAAAAGATGTCCAAGTCAAAAAAGAATGTTATTGACCCTGATAAACTAATAGACACCTATGGCGTTGATACTGTAAGGCTCTTTTCACTCTTTGCAGCTCCGCCTGAAAAGGACTTGGAGTGGAGCGATCAGGGTGTTGATGGCGCATGGAGGTTTTTGAACAGGGTATGGAATCTTGTGGTAAAATACAGCAATGAGATTAAAGGTGCAAAGGATAAAATTGAAATAGCTGAATTAGAAGTAGAGGAGAGGGCGCTTTACAGAAAGACCCATCAGACAATAAAAAAGGTTACAGAGGATATAGAAAGGGATTTTCATTTTAATACTGCCATTGCTGCTATGATGGAGCTTGTGAACGCAATTTCTCAATTTGACTTTGGAACACCCCTCACCTTAATCCTCTCCCCAGAGGGGAGAGGAGACATTAAGATTCCCTCTCCCCTTGGGGGAGAGGGCAAGGGTGAGGGGGAAAGGAAAGCCAATCAAGCCTCTGTTATGAAAAATGCCCTTGAGGCATTAATTATCCTCCTTTCCCCCTTTGCCCCGCATATATGCGATGAGCTTTGGTCAATGCTCGGAAACAAGGGTTCTGTGATTAATGTTGCATGGCCGCAATATAATGAGGATGCAATTAAGGCAGAGGAGATGTTGATTGTGATTCAGATAAATGGAAAGGTAAGGGGAAGGTTTAACATTCCTGCTAACACAGCAGAGGAGGATGTTAAAAAGACTGCCCTGTCAGATGAACGTATAAAGGAGTGGGTTGCAGGGAAGGCAATAAAAAAGGTTATTGTTGTTCAGAACAAGTTAATTAATATTGTTGTGTAGCGTGATAATCTCCCCTAACCCCTCTTTAGAAAAGAGGGGAATTAAATGTATTATATGATGCTAAAATTATATAAAATAATATTTGTTTTCTTCTTGCTCATTATTACCGCAGCCTCCTGCGGCTACCGCTTTTCAGGAAGGGCGAATGAGCTCCCTTCGCATATAAAGGCAGTTGCAATTCCTATATTTGTTAATTCAACGCAGGAGCCTCTGATTGAAAGCATTATTACAAATAAGGTGATTCAGGAGTTTATTGGAGATGGGAGATTAAAGGTTGTTGATACCTCTAAGGCGAATGCTGTTCTAAAAGGCAAAATAACAGCATTTGGCCTTGTGCCATTATCATTTGACAGAAGCAATAATGTGCTTGAATACAGGGTAGTAATACAGTGCGAGCTGATTTTGGAGGATGTAAAGGAAAAAAAGATTATCTGGAAGGAACCCGCTCTTTCGCAATCAGCAGATTATAAGGTTTCAAGCGATATCTCTGCGACAAGAACAGCAAAGGACAGGGCAATAGAAGAGGCGTCTAAAAGATTTGCTTCGGATTTAGTGGCGCGTGTATTTGAGGGATTCTAAAATATTATTATGCAGCAATATCAGGATTTAATAGAAGAGCTTAAAAAAGAAGTTCTTTCCTTTCCAATTTATACATTGATTGGCGAAGAGGGGCTTCTGATTTCAGAGGGAGTTGATAAGATAGTTGACAAAGCCTTATCTGGCGGGATGAAGGATTTTAACTTCAATCTCTTTTATGCAAAGGAGAGCAGTATTGATGATGTTTTAAATGCTGTGCGCACGCTTCCGTTAATGGCTAAAAAAAGGGTTGTGGTATTAAAGGAAATTGACCAATACCCTGCATCAATACTTGAGAGGCTTGCAGATTATCTCAAAGAACCTTCTGATTCAACATGCCTGATTATTACAGCAAAGAAAATGGACCAGCGGACAAGATTCTTTAAGGCGCTTCAAAACAATTCCATGCTTATCTCCTGCGGGCCTCTTTATGAGAATCAGGTCAAATCATGGATAAGGCTCAGGGCTAAATCTTACGGCCTTGAATTTACAGAGGATGCACTGAATATATTTTTTGAAGTTGCAGGCAATGAGCTTGGCATAATAGATAATGAACTTAAAAAACTCTCCTCTTACTTTGAAGGCAAAAAGAGGATTGATATAACCGATGTTGAAGAGCTTGTTGGAAAAAGCAGGGTGTATTCGGTTTTTAATCTTATTAACGCCATCGGCGAAAAGAGGCTTGAGAAGGCGCTTTTGATATTAAAGAAGATGCTAAATGACGGCGAGTATCCTCTTGTAATACTTTCAATGATTGCAAGGCAGTTCAGGCTTATTGCAAGGGCAATGGAATATCAGAGGGAGGGTCTTTCTCCGTTAGAGGTCTCAAAAAGGATTGGGTTATTTGGAAATATCTTTAGTACATTTAAAGAGCAGCTTAAGAACTTTACCCTTGAGGAGGTCTTAAAAAAGTACAGGCTTTTATACAATGCTGATTCAGAGCTTAAGAGCGGAATACGGTCTCCTGATGTTATCCTGAATGATTTAATCTTCAAACTCTGCCGCAGCACAGGTGAGGTAACAGCATGATTGGACATTTTGGAAAGGTCAATGTAGGGGCGGTTTTTACAGCCGCCCTTGCCATAAAAGGGCAACCCATAGGGTTGCCTCTGCAATCTGGACTTTATGATTTCTTTTTGGCAGATGATTTTGCCTTTGGTTTTTTAGCAGCAGCCTTTTTTTGCGTCTTTGCCTCGGTTGTTTTCTTCGCACCTTCTTCTGTTGAGGGGGCGCCGAGGCTCTTAGCAAGGTTATTTACCTTTAAGGTTAAGCGCGAGATGTTTCTTGCAGCATTATTTTTATGCAGAATGCCCTTTGACACTGCCTTGCCAAATTCAGAGGCTGCTGTTTGCAGGAATTTTTTTGCGTCATCAAAGTTATTATTTTCAATGGCTGTAAGAATTTTTTTGGTAATAGTTTTAATTGCAGAGATAACAGCCTTATTTCTTTCTCTGCGTGTAAGCGCCTGACGGGTTCTTTTAATTGCTGATGTATGTGTTGCCAATTTCTCCTCCAAGATATAGTTTAGTTAATAATGGTTGTGGACCAGAGCGGTTCACGCCAAGTTGTTTTTGTAGCATAGAATCATTATTATTGTCAAGGGAAAAAGCCCAATGAGCGAAAACAAGAAGATAACAAAAGCAGCAGGTGTCATAAGCCTTGCCACATTAGCAAGCCGAATACTCGGACTTGTACGGGAGATGATATATACCCATTACCTTGGCGCAGGAAGGATGTCAGACGCCTTTTTTGCCGCCTATCGCATACCAAATCTCTTAAGAGACCTCTTTGCAGAGGGTTCCATGTCTGCTGCATTCATCCCTGTATTTACTGATTATCTGACAAACAGGACAAGGGAAGATGCAAAAAGATTGGTAAAGGCGGTCTTTACTATGCTTCTAATTATACTTGTTTTTGTCTGTACAATCGGCATTATCATTGCGCCCTTCATAGTCAGGATTATCGCCCCGGGCTTTTATGATATACCTGAAAAATTTTCATACACTGTTCTATTAACCAGAATAATGTTCCCCTTTCTCCTTTTTATTGGTCTCTCTGCCCTTGCAATGGGCGTGCTTAATTCAATGAGGTCATTTGGCGCATCAGCGCTTTCTCCTGTAATGTTTAATATTATGATAATATCATCAGCAGTCTTTGTCTCGCCGTTTTTTAAAGAGCCTGCAATCGCTATTTCTATCGGCATTCTTCTTGGAGGGCTATTCCAGCTTTTATTCCAGCTTCCAAGCCTTAAAAAAAGGGATATGATGTTTGGTTTCAGGCTTACCCCTTCAGATGAAGGTGTTGTTCGCATCAAAAATCTCCTCATTCCAGCAATGCTTGGCCAATCTGTTGCGCAGGTGAATCTTTTTATAACAACCATACTCGCATCCTTTTTAGCAGATGGCAGCATCTCTTATCTTGCATACAGCAGGGAGCTTGTAAATTTCCCTATGGGGGTCTTTGCCATTGCATTGTCCACTGCCATTCTTCCTTCAATGGCAGAGCAGGCAGCAAGGCATAACTATGAAGAGCTCAGAGAGACCCTATCCTTTGGTCTAAGGCTCATCTTATTTATAACAATTCCATCAATGTTCGGATTAATCCTTCTTCGCATTCCCATTATAAGCCTCATCTTCCAGCACGGTAAATTTGATTACATTGCAACCATTGGCACAGCAGATGCCCTTATATATTTCTCTGTGGGCCTCTGGGCGTTTGCAGGCGTAAGAATTGTTGTCTCTGCCTTTTATTCATTGAATGACACAAAGATTCCAGTAAAGATAGGGGCAATTGCAGTGGGTGTGAATATTGTATTAAATATTATCCTGATGTTCCCCATGAAACACAAGGGACTGGCGCTGGCAACATCCATTGCATCAATTGTAAACTTTTCCCTTTTGCTGTATCTTCTGCGAAAGAAGCTCGGCAGCATTGAAGGGAAAAGGATAATCAAATCCCTGGCAAGGACTATTGCAGCATCATTGATAATAGCAGGCGTGGCATGGTATGTTGCCGGCATGGGAATCTGGCAGACCAAGGGCTATATAATGGATAAGGTTTTGATACTTGGCGGCACCATTATTTTTAGCATATTTTTATATGCTATTACGCATATTATTTTAAAGAGCGAAGAGACGCATTTTTTCCTTGAGATGATTAAGGAGCGTTTCAGGCTGTAGTGACGGCTTTGTAAAAAAAATGAAACGGAGATGCGGAGAATCGGGGAAGCGGAGCTTTTTACTTTGCTGTGGAAATATTAATGTTGGAGGGCGCAATGTTTTTAAAGACAATTGTAGTAGGGCCACTTGAGGTGAACTGCTATATTATTGCGGATGAGAAGAAAAAAGAGGCCGCAGTAGTAGACCCGGGCGACAACAGCGATGAGGTACTTGATGTTATCAAAAAGAATAATCTGAACCTAAAATATATCATTAATACTCATGCGCATTTTGACCACATAGGCGCTATTGGAAAAATAAAAAAAACTACCGGCGCAGAATTTTTAATTCATGAAATGGAGATGCATGTTTTAAAAACGCTTCCCTCGCAGAATCTTATCTTTGGCATAAAAACTGACAGCCCTCCGCCTCCAGACAGATTTCTAAAGGATAGTGAAGATCTGATGCTTGGTGATTTGACCTTAAAGATACTTTATACACCTGGCCACTCACCCGGAGGAATCTGCATCCACGCAGACGGCGTGGTTTTTACAGGCGATACACTTTTTGCAGGCTCAATTGGCAGGACAGATCTGCCAGGCGGAGACTACAATACGCTTATAAATTCCATAAAGAATAAACTGCTTTCACTTCAAGATGAAACAATAGTCCTTCCGGGTCATGGACCGCAGAGCACCATTGGAGATGAGAGGGAATATAATCCGTTTTTAACGCAGTAAATAATTATGTTAGGGAACAATATTGCAGAAAAAGGTTGATTTTTTACAGAAAATATGTTATTTATATAGGCTGTTATAGATTTTATAAAGAAAGGGGTTTTGAATTTAATCCAAAAATGGAGCGGACTCTCCTTCTGAATGCTACCTTTGAACCGCTGCGCGTAATATCGTGGCAAAAGGCAATCACTCTTGTTTGTCAGGGAAAGGTAGAAATAATAGATGTATATAATAAAGAGATAAGGGGTGTTACAATCTCTTTTAAGCTTCCTTCTATCTTAAGGCTCCTTAAATATGTGCGTCTTAGAAAGGGACACAACATTGTAAAATTTTCACGGGCGAACATATTTGCAAGGGACAATTACGCCTGCCAGTATTGCGGCGATAAATTCAGGAGCGAAGACCTTACCTTTGACCATGTAATACCTGCTGCACATGGCGGCAAGAAGACATGGGAGAATATTGTTACTGCCTGCATTGACTGCAACAATAAGAAGGCAAACAGGACCCCTGATGGAGCAGGCATGCGGCTGGTTCAGAAGCCTGAGAAGCCGAAGTGGATGCCTACAGTTACCATTACAATCGGTATTAAGAATACACCTGAAAGCTGGAGAGATTATCTGTACTGGAACATGGAGCTGCAGGACGACAGTTAAAATAAATTCCAATCTGCTTCTATTTATTCAATTTAGGTATTAATTAGAATTTAGTGCTTAGAATTTAGAATTTTAATGCACTACGGCATCTCCACTATCTTAAACGGTTCTGGCGTAAAGGTCAGAATAAATACAATCAGTGTAATCCATGCGATAATCTTTCTCCTTTTATCAAGCTCAATATTTGGATGAAAAACAGGCGGATGCCTTGTCCCCAGTATAGTTGTTAAGAATCCCCATAAATACCAACCAGGCCAGCTCATGTAACCAAGGATGAATAACAGACCCACCATTGATATTGAAACAATCCTGTGCCATCTTCCCAATACTGCGTAAACCACATGGCCTCCGTCAAGCTGTCCGATGGGCAGAAGATTCATTGCTGTTACAAAAAATCCTATCCAGCCTGCAAAGGCAATGGGATGGAGAAATATATTAGCCTTATCAGACAGTGTGCCGATAACTAAATACGAAAGGAGTTTAAATCCGAGGGAATCACCGAGTCCAATAGTAATCCCCTTGACCTCTTCAAGAGGGACAACCCTTGAAAAATTCAGGCCAATAACAATGGCAGCCACTGAAACTATAAAACCTGCCAATGGACCAGAAACACCAATATCCAGCAGCGCCCTCTTGTTAGGTATTGGAGGATTCGTCTTTATTACAGCCCCGAATGTACCTATAGGAAGTGGTGGGATAGGCGGACCCGGAATAAAATAGGGAAGGCTTGCTGTCATGCTGTGTCTTCTTGATGCAAAATAATGCGCAAGCTCATGGGTGAGAAGGATTGAAATAAGGGTAAAGGAAAAAGGGATTCCTTTAACAATTGAAAATGGCTCTTCCCAAGGGATTGCACCCTGCTGAAGCGCACCGGCAATAAGGGTAGTAAAAACAGTTAAGACAAATAATATAATATGAATTCTGTAAGGATGCCTTTTTGGGGCTGGTTGCTGCTGCCATTTATCTTCTGCTATCTCCTCGCCTTCTACCCTGTACTCCTTAATCTCTATCTCATTTTCATTCATAACTGGCTATGTGCCGACCTCTTTCATCTTCCCCTTTGTAAAACCGTAAGTGCCAATCACCTCGCCAAGCCTCCTGTATTCAAGTGTACCCGGCGAGTATGCAACAGGGTCTGCCTTTTCAATATCTGCCTTATTTGTCTTTACAATTATATCTTCATCAAGATGATAGGCAACAACCTCTCCAATAAAAAGCTCATGGGTGCCGAGAGGTATTATCTGCTTTACCCTGCATTCAACATTTATAGGGCACTCCTTTATAATAGGCGCCTTAATCTCCTTTGAAGGAGCAGGTGTAAGGTTTGCATCCTGAAATTTGTCTGCTGCCTTTCCGCTAATGCTTCCGCAGTAGTCTGCTTTCTCTATTAAGGATGAAGATGGAAAATTCAGGGCAAATTCCATTGATTCCTTAATAAGGCTGCTTGAGTATCTATTAGGCCTTATTGATATCCCAATCATCGGCGGCTCTGAGCAGAGAACGCCTGCCCATGAAACTGTGATTATATTCGGCTTGCCGTTATTACCCTGACAGCTTACCATTATCACAGGGGTAGGATTAAAAATAATCGCTGGTGGAAAAACCTTTTTTGCCATATCCGTCTCCTTTTCTGCTTTATTGAACAATTTCCCTTATCTTCTTTTGCAGCTCCTCTTTTGTAATTATTCCCTTTTCTATCAATAGCCTTGTCATTGCATCAAGGTAGTTTTTTACTGTTACCTCTTTTTTTTGAATCTCCTGCTTTTCATCCCTTATTAGTTCAAAATCCTTTTTCTCTCCCATCTCATGAACCTTTGACTTGTATTGATGTCCTGATGCAACATCCTCCCCAAAATATCTCTTTATCAGCTTCTTTGCATCTGAAGAAAATATCAAAATAGATTTTATCTTATAACCTGTTGCAAACTGAAGCTCGTCTATTGTTCTGATATCAGAGGGGTCTGTCATTGCAATGGTTAATACCTTATTTTCGTATGCTATGGGGACAACACCGTATTTTTTTACTATCTCGTCTTTTAACAAGCCCCGCACATTTTCAGGAATCTCAAAGTCAGACAGGTCAAGGCAGGGAATATTCAACTGGCTTTCAAAAAAATCTGCAAGGGTCTGCTCGCTTATAAAGCCCATTTCAATTAAGATATCGCCAAGCTTTCCGCCCCACTGCCTTTGATGGCCCAATGAAGCCTGGAGCTGCATATCATCAATCAGCCCTGCATCAATAAGCATCTCGCCCAATCTTTTTCTCTCAGCCATATTTTCACCCCATTTTTTTTGTATAAATATACGCCATCCCTTTTAATATTTCAATCCTTTTTTCAATCGGCAATATCTTAATTCACACGCCTGAATTAACAGATGCAAAGGAGCCCTGATATTCCTCCATGCTGTTTTTTACAGTCTCATACCCTGTCTGCTTCCATGCCTCAATCCCGCCTTTGACATTATAAAGCTCCTCAAAACCATTCTCTCTTAGAAACTCACATGCCTTGAAACTGCGGTTGCCTGTTCTGCAAAAACAGGCAAAGATAGCCTTCTTTTTATCAAGCTCACGAAGCCTGTAAGGAACCTGGTCTAATGGGATCCACTTAGAACCCTTTACATGCTCTGTGTAATATTCCTGCTGCGTCCTGACATCCAGCAGGATTACATT
>JACRON010000155.1 GCA_016214425.1 Nitrospirota bacterium | reverse complement strand
ACAGGCAGTGTTATTGACAGGACATTCCGCTCAGGCGAGAAATTTGACGAGCCAAACTTAGAAGAAAGAGAAATGCAGTATCTCTACGCATCTGAAGGCCAATATAATTTTATGGACAATAAAAATTATGAGCAGATATTGCTTACAGAGGAACAGCTTGGTGAAAGCAAAAAATATATAAAGGAAAATATGAATGTTAAAATACTTTTCTATAATGAAAAACCGCTGGGTGTTGAGGTTCCAATGTTTGTTGAGCTTAAGATAATAAAGACATACCCTGGTGTTCGCGGTGATACTGCAACAGGCGGGGCAAAACCAGCAACCCTTGAGACAGGGGCGGTGATAAAGGTGCCGCTTTATATGAATGAAGGTGAGATAATAAGGGTAGATACAAGGACTGGGGAGTACATAGAGAGGGTAAAGTAAACGGCTTCGTAATTAAAGGCGTAGTTACTTGAAACGGAGAAGCGGGGAAGCGGGGAATCCGTTTCACCGTTTCTCCGATTCAGTATCTTTTTACATCTGGAGCTTTTTACTTTGCCGTTAAACTTCTGTGGTATCGCAGTTTAGAAGCTAAAGGAGCTGATAATGAATATCAAGGAATTAAAGGAATTGATTGACCTGATGAAGAATGCTGATATATCTGAGCTTGAGATTGAAAAGGGCGGTGTAAAGGTAAAGCTTAAGAAAGGACACTCATATATAACACCTGCTGTTACTAAGGCAGAGATGCCCATGCCCCAGGCTATAGAGAAAGAGGTTGTTATTGCTAAAGAGGAGAAGGCTGCGATTCCTCCTGCTGAGGAAGAAAAGGGGCTTGTAACAGTTACATCGCCAATTGTGGGCACATTTTACAGGGCGCCAGCGCCTGATGCAAAGCCTTATGTAGAGATTGGCGATGTTGTGAAAAAAGGTCAGGTGCTCTGCCTTGTTGAGGCAATGAAGCTGATGAATGAGATTGAGGCAGAGCTGAATGGAAAGGTTTCTGCAATACTTGTTGAAAATGGCCATCCTGTTGAATATGGACAGGCGCTATTTAAGATTGAACCGACAGAGGATTTATAGGTATGTTTAAAAAGATATTGATTGCGAACAGGGGAGAAATCGCCCTGCGCATAATAAGGGCATGCAAAGAGCTGGGGGTTAAAACCGTTGCAATCCATTCCAATGCAGACGAGTATTCACTCCATGTCCGCTTTGCTGATGAACATATATGCGTTGGGCCTGCTGACGGCTCCCTGAGCTACAGAAATGTTCCCAATATAATCAGTGCAGCAGAGATTACTGATTCAGAGGCAATACATCCGGGCTACGGCTTTCTTGCTGAGAATGCAAATTTTGCAGAGGTGTGCGGCTCAACAGGCATTAAGTTTATCGGCCCCTCTTCCGAAAGCATCGCTTTAATGGGCGACAAGGCAAAGGCAAAGGAGACAATGATTAAGGCAGGTGTGCCAGTGCTGCATGGAAGCGAAGGCATAGTCCCTACAGAGGATGAGGCAATAAAGGCTGCCAAGGACATAGGTTATCCTGTTATTATAAAGGCTGCTGCAGGCGGTGGTGGCAGAGGAATGAGGGTTGTTCATAATGAAAAGGACCTTGTCAACTCCTTTCTGATGGCTCAGGCAGAGGCCCATTCAGCCTTTGGCAGCAATGAGGTTTATATTGAAAAATTTTTTATTGAGCCAAGGCACATTGAGGTTCAGATTCTTGCAGATGAACATGGGAATACAGTATACCTTGGCGAAAGGGACTGTTCTATTCAAAGGCGTCATCAGAAATTGATTGAAGAGACTCCATCGCCAGCAGTGAACCCTGAACTGAGAAAGAAGATGGGTGAGATTGCTGTTAAGGCTGCTAAGGCAGTGGGATATAAAAATGCAGGGACAATTGAATTCCTGCTGGATAAAAGCGGCAAGTTCTATTTTATGGAGATGAACACCCGTATTCAGGTAGAGCATCCGATAACAGAAATGGTCACTGGAATAGATATAGTAAAGGAGCAGATAAAGATTGCTGCAGGAATCCCTCTATCCTTCAAACAGGAGGATATTGCAATAAATGGCCATAGCATTGAGTGCAGGATAAATGCAGAATGCCCTGAAAAATTTTCACCTTCACCTGGGCTTATAACTGCATACCATCCGCCGGGAGGCATCGGCGTCAGGGTGGATTCAGCAGTCTATGCAAACTATACAGTGCCGCCTTACTATGATTCAATGATTGCCAAGCTCATTGTCCATGCAAACAGCAGGGAAGAGGCGATTGTGCGGATGAAGCGCGCCCTTGATGAGTATATTATTGAGGGCATAAAGACAACCATACCATTTCATAAAAAGGTCTTGGATGATCCTGACTTTAATAGGGGTATCTTTTATACAAATTTCCTTGAGAAATTTAATTCTGGGAAATAAAAAATAAAAGGCAGGATTGCTTATAGTAGGTTTCTCCCTGTTTGCACGATCAGATATACACCAAGAAGTGTAATTATAATGGCTGATACTATGCTTAATACCCTTGCCATTTGATTTGTCCTTCCCTCTTTTAAAAATCCCTGCACAAGAATGCCTGCCTTAACAAGGATGATGCCAATTACAATGAGCACAGATGCTAAGCCGAAGCTGAAGATAAATACATAGATAAGACCTGATAAAATTTTTCCAGAGCCTATTGCCATAAGAAGGACTACTAATGCCTCTGGACAGGGGACAATGCCGCCTGATATGCCAAGGGCAAGGAGCATGTTGAGGGAAGGTGCAGCAGG
Source organism: Nitrospirota bacterium (assembly GCA_016214425.1). Classification (GTDB taxonomy): domain Bacteria; phylum Nitrospirota; class CAKKRA01; order 9FT-COMBO-42-15; family 9FT-COMBO-42-15; genus 9FT-COMBO-42-15. The sequence continues at coordinate 1,108 of JACRON010000155.1, read as the reverse complement.
GGATGAGTTATTACTATGATGATTTTGGCGATATAAAAGCCATCCGCCAACAATAAAAATCAATATCCCGGAGATTAAAGACGATGCCTGCTGAACCTTTTCTGGAATAATATATGCAGAGGCAATAACAGCAGCAATTCCAAGAAGTATTACTCCGCCTGTGTGAGTGAGTGTAACAATAATTCCGAGCAGAACAGCATCTATTATCCTGCCTTTAGACCCGACTAAATAAGCGCCAACAATTGCCTTTCCATGGCCTGGTGATAAGGCATGGAGAATGCCGAGTGTAAAGGCTCCGAATATGTAAAATGATGTATCCATATTATTCCGTAGGGGCATAGCATGATATGCCCCTACGCCTTTTTGTAGAATCTCCTGAATTTATAGATTGTCAATGCAGCTCCTAACACCATTATAATCAGTGAGCCTGCAAGATATATTATTTCTTTTGATTTTAATACAATACCCCATCCGCCAATCTCCCTTTCCCATACGAGTTTATATGGTATGGTGGACATGATAAGAAATATCTTCTTTTTGTCATTTGGATCAGTAACTATCTTCCCAACCTGCAGATGGCTTGGCAGGCCCTTTTTAAAAACCTCCCAGTTTCTGCCGCTGTCAGTGCTTACAAAAAGTCCGTCTGCTGTTCCTGCATAGAGTCTTTCAATGTTTATCGGGTCTATAATAAGCGAGTATACCTTTGGAAAATAGTATATCTCGCCCCTTTTATTTATTATATGTTCCCATTCTGCGCCGCTATTTTTGCTTATGAATAACCCTATCTCTGTCATCAAATAGAGCCTCTTTGAGTCCTTTGGGTCAAAGGCGAGTGTAAAGATATTACTGTCAGGCGGCAGGCCGTTCTTTAACTGCACCCATGAATTACCGCTGTCAACGCTTTTATAAATAGCTGATGCGGTTGTCAGATAAATGCTCCATGAAGGATTTGGCTCAATAAAAATGTTTGTTATTATTCCTTGAGGCAGCTCAATATTTATTGGAGACCATGTCCTGCCGCTATCTGTGCTTTTGAAAGCGCCATTTAGTGTTGATATGAACAGGACATCTTTGTCTTTTGGATGGATATAGATATTTATAATTTTTT
>JACRON010000154.1 GCA_016214425.1 Nitrospirota bacterium | reverse complement strand
TCAATTAAAGTGAAGCCCCTGTCGCTACGCTCCATTGCAAAATGAAAATTGCAAAATGAAAATTGCAAATTTGTTTTTGTTTTCTTATCCTTCATTTTGCATTTTTCAATTAACACTTTGCAGTTTATAGTTACAGGTTCCAGCTTTCAATATCTGCATTCTTTCCCTCGCCTCCGGCTTCTCCGTCTGCGCCGTAGGAGATAAGGTCATAATCGCCATGCGAGCCCGGGGAAAGATAAACATAGGGTTTGCCCCATGGGTCTTTTGGCGCCTTGTTTAAATATCCGCCCTCTTTCCATTTCTCTGGAATCCTTCCTGTCTCAGGCTTTTTTACCAGCGCTTCCAAGCCCTGCTCTGTTGATGGATAAAAATTGTTGTCAAGCTTAAACAGGTCTAATGCGGTCTGTATATTTTTTATATCTGCTGTTGCCTTTGTCCTCTGCGCCTCCTCCTGCCTCCCCATTATCTTCGGCAAAATAATTGTTGCCAAAAGCCCGATAATAAATACAACAACAAGTATCTCAATTAATGTGAAGCCCTTCTGGTTTTTTATGCGGTTTTGTTTGTTCATATCGTCTCCTCTTTTGCATTGGCTCTCACCCTCCCCTTTGTCCCCTCCCATCAAGGGAGGGGAAATAAGTGGGAGAGGGATAGGGTGAGGGGTATATGTTCTTCCTACCTTATCACTGTGCTCATCTCCATTATCGGCAGCAATATGGAAATAACAATAATGCCAACTATGATTCCCATTGCAACTATTATAACAGGTTCAAGCAAAGATGTCAGCCTTGCAATAGCAGTCTCCACTTCATTGTCGTATGCGTCAGAGACCCGCAATAACATCTCCTCAAGCTCGCCGCTCTTTTCACCAACTGCAATCATGTGCGTTACAACAGATGGAAAGAGCCCGCTCCTTTTTAAAGGCTCTGATATGCTCTCGCCCTCTCTTATATTTTCCCTTGCATCCTCTATTGCCCTTGCTATCACTATATTATTAACCACATTCTTTACAATGTCAAAGGAGAGGATTGCAGGGACGCCGCTCTTTAAGAGTGTGCCGAGCGTCCTTGTAAATCTTGATATGGCAATCATCCTTATGAGCTTCCCAAATATCGGAAGCCTTATTACGAGCCCGTCAAACCTCATCCTTCCCTCTGGTGTGTTGAGCCTTTTTCTTATATAAAAGACAATGCCTCCAATAATCATGATAATCAGCCACCAGTAGCTGCGCATAAAATTTGTTGCAGATATTAAAATCAAGGTTAAAAGAGGAAGGCTCTGGTGCATGTCCTCAAACACGCGGACAACCTGAGGCAGGACAAAGGTAAAGATAAAAGAAAGGACAGCAATGCCGATTATCGTCATCAAAATAGGATAAGCAAGCGCTGACCTTATCCTGTTTCTTATCTTAATCTGGCTGTCAAGAAAATCAGCAAGCCTCAAAAGCACAATATCCAATGCGCCGCTTGTCTCGCCTGCCATTATCATGTTTACATAGAGGTTTGAAAAATACTTTGGATAGCCCTTTAATGCATCTGCAAAAGAGCTTCCCTCTTTTATCCTTGTTACAATCTCAGAGATAATACCCTTTAGCTCTGCCTTCTCCTCTTGCTCCATGATAGCAGACAATGCCTCTGCAACAGGCACACCTGCATTCGTAAGCGTTGCTATCTGCCTTGTTAAGATTGCAATATCCTGATGCCTTACCCTCCCAAAGAGCTGTGAAAAGGCAATCTCTTTAGAGAGCCTTTTTTGCCTCTCCTCAATTATCTCTGTAGGAAAGACGCCAAGCCTCTTTAACTTTGCCCTTGCTGACTTTGTGGTATCAGCATCAATAATACCCTTCAGGTCTTTTCCATCAGCGCCTACGCCTTTGTATTCAAAGACAGACATCTCACCACTCCAGCCCCTCTCTCTGTGTTACGCGAACTATCTCGTCCACTGTTGTGTTGCCTTTCATTACATTAACCGCACCGTCTTGCCGCAGGGTTTTCATGCCTTTTTTAATCGCCATAGCCTTTATGGTGTTTGAATCTGTATCCTTCATTATCAATGACCTTATGTCGTCATCTATAATCAGAAGCTCATATATCCCTGTCCTGCCGAGATAGCCTGTGTTTGTGCATTTGTCGCATCCTCCTGCCCTGTAAAAGTGGATATTCTTTGCCTCTATCTTTCCAAGCTCAAGCCTTTTTATCTCCTCTGCATCCGGAGAATATTTTATGCGGCAGTCAGGGCATAGCATCCTCACAAGCCTCTGGGCAAGTATTGCAATAACAGAAGAGGAAATTAGAAATGGCTCTACCTTCATATCAATCAGCCTTGTTACAGCGCCTGCTGCATCATTTGTGTGTAGTGTTGAGAACACTAAATGACCTGTTAATGATGCCTGTATAGCAATCTCTGCTGTCTCTGTATCCCTTATCTCGCCGACAAGTATAATATCCGGGTCCTGCCTTAATATAGAGCGCAGGCCATTGGCAAATGTGAGGTTTATTTTCGCGTTCACCTGTATCTGGCCAATGCCTTTGAGCTGATACTCAATCGGGTCTTCTATTGTAATGATGTTTTTGTCAGGCGAGTTTATCTTGCTTAAGCATGAATAGAGCGTTGTTGTCTTACCGCTTCCTGTTGGCCCTGTAACAAGTATGATGCCGTGCGGCTTCGTTATCAGATTATTTATCTTATCCATGTTCTCGCCTGATAAGCCGATGTCCTCTAAGCCGAGCAGCACATTCTCCCTGTGCAGGAGCCTTAAGACAATCCTCTCTCCAAATGCAACAGGTATAACAGAGACCCTTATGTCAATATCCTTGCCAGCTATTTTTAGCTTTATCCTTCCGTCCTGAGGAAGCCTCTTTTCAGCAATATTAAGGCCTGCCATTACCTTGACCCTTGATGATATGCTTGCATGAAACCTTTTTTTGATATTCAGGATATTATAAAGCACACCGTCTATGCGGAATCTTACAACAAGCTCTTTTTCAAATGGCTCTATGTGTATATCGCTTGCCCTGTCCCTTATTGCCTGGGAGAACATGGAATTAACAAGACGGATAATCGGCGCATCATCTGTAACATCCAAAAGGTCTTCGGGCTCTTCTATCTCGCTTGATAAAAAGCTTATGTCCTCTTCATTCAGCTCATCCACAGCATCCTCTGCCTTGTTCATCTCCCTGCTGTGGAGCCTGTTTATTAAATCAATAATATTGTTTGAGGAGGCAATGCAGAGCTTGACATTGGAATCTAATAATATACGAAGGTCATCTATTGCAGAGATGTTTAAAGGGTCTGATGTTGCAACGAGCACGGCGCCATTTTCCTTTTTGATTGGCAGAAGCTCATATTTCTTTGCATAGGCAATCGGCACCTTTAATACAAGCTCCTGTTCTATCTCTGCTTCTTTTATCTCGTCTTTATAGGGTATGCTGAATTTGACGCCAAGGGCCTGAAGCACATCTTCGCTCTTGACACGCTTTAACCTGACTAATATCTCACCAATCCTGCCGCCCTTTTTTTTCTGTATGTCCAGCGCCTGCTGGATATCCTTGTCAGTAAGGGCTGTCTTTTCCTTTATTGTATCTGTTAAATATCTGTGCATATAATAAATTCCAAATTCTAATATCTAAATCCTAAACAAATTCTAAATTCAAATGTTCTAAACAAGGGGTTGCAACCCCTTGTTGCTTGTATTTTGTAATTTGATATTGTTTAGAATTTGGTGCTTGGAGCTTAGGATTTCTATTTTTCGATGCCGTGTTCCTTTTTGAACTCCTCCATCTTTTCTTTTTTCTCTTTTAAGATTATATCAGCATCTTCGCTCTCTTTTATTATATGGGGCGTAAGGAAAACCATGAGATTTGTTTTATCAGATTTTTTTGTCTGGAATTTAAAGAGCCAGCCGAGGAGCGGGATATCACCCAAGAACGGCACCCTGTGTTCAATAGTAGATTTGTTATCCCTTATAAGGCCGGCTATAGCCACTGTCTGGGCGTTTTTGACAACAACAGTTGTGGTTGCCGCCCTCTTTGTTGTTGTAGGGCCGACAACATTCGGGTCAAGGCCGGCAACCTCTGCCAATGATGATATCTCCTGATATATCTCAAGGGTCACATGGTCGTCTGATGATATCTGGGGTGTTAGCCTCAGTGTAATGCCTATGTCCTTTCTCTCAATGGTTGTAAGCGTAACGCCTCCAGCGCCCTGGCTCTTGCCAGTGATAAACGGAACATTCTCGCCAACCATTATCTCTGCCTTCTGGTTGTCTGTTGTAAGGATATTCGGCGTTGAAAGGATATTCACATCAGACTCTGACTGCAATGCCCTTACTAAAGCGCCGATGTTCAAGAACTCCACCCCACGGAATGTAAATGTGCCTTTAACAATGCCCACAGCAAGGCCGAGGATATTTGCAAAGCCTTCAGGCCCTGTTGTAGCAGCGCCTATTCCTCCAAAATTGGTTCCGCCAAAGCTTGTTGCCCTGTTGTCATTCAGTTTTTCTACTGACCTGAACTCTATGCCGAGATCCCGCTGCTTATCAAGGCTTATCTCCATTATTGCTGCCTCTACATAGACCTGTCGCCTCTTAATGTCAAGCTGTGAGATTACAGACTTTAATGTCTCATAATCTTCGGGCGAGGCAATAATCACAAGTGAATTTGTTGCCTTGTCCGGTGTAACAAGCACGCCGCTCTCAAAACTTACGGGCCGTATGCCTGTGGCTGGCGCGCCTGCCTGCTGGCCAACAGGCACTTTTGATATAATACCGCTAAGCACCTTTGCCACCTCTTCTGCGCTGGCGTTCTTTAGATAGTATACATTTATCTTTCCCTTGCCTTTTGGCGGCTCCACATCAAGGATATTAACAATGTCTGTCAGCTTTTTCATGTTAGAATATGAGTCTGTAACAATAAGCGCATTTGTAGGCGGATATGGGATAATAT
>JACRON010000055.1 GCA_016214425.1 Nitrospirota bacterium | reverse complement strand
TCCTCCACGATATCGGAAAGATTGCCATTGACGAGACTATCTTAAATAAGCCGGGCAAACTGACTCCAGAGGAATTTGAGAAGATGAAGAGCCATCCTGTTAAGGGCGCTGAGATATGCAGCAACTTAAAAACCCTTACAGATGCCATTCCAATTATCCGCTCCCACCATGAAAAATGCGACGGCTCTGGCTATCCTGACGGCCTAAAAAAGGATGAAATACCTATTATAGCAAGAATAATGGCTATAGTTGATGTGTATGATGCAATAATTACAGACAGGCCGTACAGAAAGGGCCTTCCTCAGGATACTGCAATAAATATCCTAAAAGAAGAGAGCAAAAAGGGCTGGTGGGACCCTGATTTGGTAGATGCATTTTTTAAGATGCTGAAAAAATAAGGTAGTAGCTGGAGGCCATCTTGGATTCCATCCTCAATCCCTCAAATTACTCTTTTAATATCTACGCTGTATTTCCATTAATAGCAAGCATATTTGTGCTATTTCTTGGGTTTCTTGTCTTATCAAAAAGCCCAAAATCTATTACACACATCACCTATTTCATATTTAATCTAAGCGTCGGCCTTTATCAATTTACAGAGGCTCTGATTTTTTTCTCAAATAATAAAGAGACGGCAAGCCTTATCATGAAATACTTCTGCCTTCCACCGATATCTTATATAACTGTCAATGGCTATTTCTTTTCCCTTGCAATGCTTAATAAGGTTAAAGAGCAGAGAAGTTTTCTCATTACAGGCTACATCCTCTTCTCAATATTTATACTTTATGGTTTTTTTACAGACCTTATTGTAGCAGACGTTCATATAACACCATGGGGATATTACGGCACTGCAGGCAGATATGCATTCTTGTTTATTGCAGCTTTTATAATTTACGGCCTTCTTGTTCTGAAGAGCTTTTATGTTGCCTATAATACTACAGCGGCATCAACAAAAAGACTGCAGATACAGTATATGCTAATTGGCCTTGTGTTCGGTTTTATCAGCATCCTTGGCTTTCTCCCATGGTACAGGATTCATATTTATACCTTTGAGTTTCTGCCGATTACCATTTATGTTTCTATACTTGCCTATGCTATTGTTAAATACAGGCTAATGGATATCAGGACAGTATTCCATAAGACAGCAGCATGGGCTGTTATCTTGGCAATTATTTTTATACCTATATATATTGTTATTATTATTCTTCATGATTGGGAGCATATACTGTCCCGCAAAATGATAGCTGTTATTTATTTTCTCCTCTTCTTGCTCTTTTATGCCTATTTGAGAAATATCCATCCCCGAATAGACCACCTCTTTCAGAGAAGAAGATACAATCTTTTAAAGGTGATAGATGATTTTGTGGAAGAGAGTGTCAAGCTTAAGGGCATTGAGGAGCTTTCAAGATTTACCTGCGACACTATTAAAGAGACGCTTTATGCAGAGGATATTTTTATGCTTTATCTGAATGAAAAAAGGACAAAATACATCTCTATGCAGCAAATCAACAGGTCAATAGGCCAGCTCCTCAATCAATTAATGAATACAGAATCAATTTCAATAGATGCAGATAATCCTTTTTTAATTGAGCTTGAAGGATATAACAATGTTGTTGAGAGGAAGGGCATCCCATTTATCCGAAATTTTGTTTCCGTCAGAACTGATGCAGAATCCTTCTTTGCAAAATTCAGGGCTGAATTGTGCGTGCCGGTGTTATTTCAGAATCAGTTGCTTGCAGTTATTACCATTGGGAGAAAAAAGAATCTGAAGCCCTTTGACAGCCGTGATATAGAGATGCTTGAAAGGCTAAAGCTGGAGCTTGCAGTAATAATGAGCAATTCAATGTTGTATGATAATATAATAAAACTGAATAAAGAATTGATGGGATTCAATGAGACTCTGGATAATGAGGTAAAGAGGCGGACTGCTGAGCTGTGGGATGCATATACAAAACTGCAGGAGCAGAATATCCTTATTAAAGAGGCTGACAGGCTTAAATCAGAGTTTCTTGCAAACATGAGCCATGAATTAAGGACGCCCCTTAATTCTGTTATAGGTTTTTCAGAGATTCTTCTTGATACAGGGGGCATTGATGAAAAGAGAAAGAAATATATATTAAATATCCAGACAAGCGGCAGGCACCTCCTTGAGATTATAAATGAGATACTTGATTTTTCAAAGATAGAGGCAGGAAGGATGAGCACCAATTTTGAGGAGTTTCCTGTTAATTTAATTTTTGACGAAGCTGTATCTGTCATGAGCCATGCAATCCTTAAAAAGAGGCTCAGCCTTAAAGTTAATATAAACAAGGAAGTTTCATCCGTTGTCTCTGACAGGACAAAGGTTAAACAGATAATTTATAACCTCCTTGCCAATGCAGTTAAATTCACGCCAGAGGAAGGAAGTGTGCAGATAACAGCAAAAATAATTTCCGATTTCGGATTGCGGATTTCGGAATTAGATGGAAGAGATGGACAATCTGCAATCCGCAGTCCGCAATCCGCAATAGAAATTTCAGTAAAAGACAGCGGCATAGGCATAGACAAAAAAGACCATGACAAAATCTTCAAGCCATTTATGCAGGTGGACGGCTCGCTTTCAAGGAGCTATGAAGGCACAGGTCTTGGCCTTGCCTTGACAAAGAGGCTTGTTGAATTCTTGGGCGGGAGGATATGGTTTGAGTCAGAATCAGGCAAAGGAAGCACATTTTATTTTATCCTGCCTGTTAAGCAGGTTGCTGCAAAGGCTAAAGATATGAACATCGTCTCCCTTGAGATGAGCCAGTTGGTTCAGGGTGTTGTAAGCATGTTTGAGATGGAGGCAGGGCTTAAGGATGTCAGCATCAACTTTAGAAATGAGGGTGAGGAGATTAAGACTGTAAAGGCAGACAAGGAACTTTTCAGGGGCATAATTATAAATCTCATTAATAATGCAGTGAGATACTCTAAAAATGAAGAAGATGTAGAGGTGCTGCTGCATGATGATACAGATGGCTATTTCCTTGAGATAGAGAATACTGACAGGGTGGCAAATCTGTCTACGCCTTCGGACCTCTTTTTAACAGAGAGCAGGGAAAGCAGGGGCGAGGCGGCGCCTCGCCCTGACTATAAACCTGTCAGCCTTGCTGAGACAAAGGAGATATTAAAATCTTACAATGGCTGGATTAATATGGAGAGGAGAGGAGAGGGGAGGTTTGTGGTGAGGTTGTTCATGCCGAGGCAGTGAGCTTGTATCATTTTTGAGGTATCATTGCGAGGAGCGAGATTCCTCTAATTCTAAAATCCCCCTTAATCCCCCTTTTTCAAAGGGGGAAACTTTCCCCTCTATTAAGAGGGGATAAAGGGGTGTGTTCCCCTCTTTGAAAAAGAGGGGTTAGGGGAGATTTATTTAAAATAAATTAATGCGTTTGTATTAGACCTTTATCAGCAGTCCCTTTGCCTCTGCAACAATTTCTCCATCCCTGTATGCCAATGCCTCTGCCTCAATCCATTTCTTGTCCTTTTTTACAATCTTTCCTGTAATCTTCAGATTCTCCCCTGAAAAAACAGGTTTTCTGAATTTCGTCTCCATCTTTGCAGTAACAGCATTTATGCCGAGTTCAAACGCAAGCTTGACCATTGCCTCATCAAGGACAGTTGAAATAATTCCCCCGTGTATGATATCTACAAAGCCCTGATATGTTTTAGTTGGCGTGAATTTTGTTGAGATGCTTTCATCTTCACGGTTTATTATAAAATCAAGCTGTAAGCCGTCTGGATTTTTCTTTCCGCAGACAAAGCATTTGTTATCGCCCTGCAGAATAATCTTTGTCACTGAATGTTCATTGCCTCCATAAGCTGCATCTGCGCCCTTAGCATGTCCTGTTTTGCTGCTATCAGATTCATCCTGTTCTGGTTTAGTGTAAAATTTATTACAAGGACTGTATCTGTTTTTACCCTTCCCTCTTTAATCCCTTTTTCTAAGATTCCCTTTAACTCATCGCTTTGTGTTACCATATCCTCCATGAGCTTAACCTTTTCCTTGCTAAGCTGATAGTCCTGATAATTTCTTTTAACAGCAGTTACAATAGAGTTCCTTATCTTGGCTACCTTTGCCTCTGTAAGCGCCAAATCGAGCCTCAGGTTTGCAATACGCTTCTTGCCTGCGCCCATTATATCCCTCAAGTCCACGCCAGCACTTACAGAGACATCAGGCTCGCCCCTTTCCTTGTCCCATCCGCCTCGTAACGAAACATTTGGCCTGAGCCAGTTCCAGACAGTCTCCTCGCCTATCTTATTTTTTATCCTTCTTATCTCATCCTCTGTCTCTCTGAGAGAATATGAATTCTCCAGTGCAATTATAATCGCCTCGTTGACTGAAAGGCTGTCTATATCAATTTGTGTTTCAGACTTTTTCTCCTTTTCCTCTATTTTAGGCGGGGAGAAAAGTTCTTCAATTTTACCAACTATGCCTTCATCGGATTGCGCAAAAGAGGGCTGATAATCAAGAAGGGGCAAAATTATTACATATTTTATTTTCCAGCACAGCAGTATCCAGCGCCATTGGTATGGAGGCAGACGATGTATTTCCAAACCTGTCTATTGTAACAAACATCTTATCTGATGGTATGCTTAGCCTTTCTGCAACCCTTTTTAATATCCTTAAATTTGCCTGATGAAGTATAAACAGCTCTATATCAGATATGTTGAGCCTATTTAATTTAAGCGTTTCCATTATTGCTCCTTCAAGTTTTTTTACAGCATATTTAAAGACCCTGTCGCCTTCCATCTGAATTATAACAGGGCGAGGCACCGCCTCGCCCCTGCTTTTTTGAATCCTTGACCCACTTCCTGGTAGTTGAATCAGATTTCCCAATGCGCCGTCAGTGTGCATGCGGATTGATATAATCCCCCCTTTATCCGCTGTTTTTCTTAACACCACTGCCCCAGCGCCATCTCCAAAGAGGATGTATGTATCCGGGTTTTTAGGATTAATAAATCTTGATTTAACTTCAGATGCAATTATAAGTACCTTTTCTGCTAAACCTCCTTTAATAAACTGGTCTCCTGCAGATAGGGCATATAAAAATCCTGCACAGGATGCAGATATGTCAAAGGCAAAGGCATTCCTTGCGCCAATCTTATCCTGAACAAAACAGGCAGTGGCAGGAAAGGGCATATCAGAAGATGTTGTGGAGACAATGATAACATCTATATCTTCTGCCTTGACCCCTGCTGTTTTCAATGCTTTTTTTGCAGCCTTTGCTGCAAGGTCAGATGACGCATCATTTTCTGCTGCAAAGCGCCTCGTTTTTATGCCTGTCCTTTTTTCTATCCAGCCTGAATCAACTAAAATTACATCTTCTATCTCTTTATTTGTTACAACCCGTTCAGGTATATATGAACCTGTGCCGATTATTTCTGAATAGACTTCTGAATTTGTCATGTTGATGCATGTACCTTAATTTTATTATAACATTTAAGCAGAGTTTGTCAAACATAAGAAAAAGATTGATATTAACGCTGTTTTTTGGTATTCTGAAATAAATCTCCCCTAACCCCTCTTTTCCAAAGAGGGGAACACACCCCTTTATCCCCTCTTAATAGAGGGGAAAGTTTCCCCCTTTGAAAAAGGGGGATTAAGGGGGATTTGGGTAGAGGCAGTAAAGTAGGAGGTTCAATGCAATATATCATTTATATACTTTTTCTTTTTCTTCTTGCAGGCTGTTCAAGCTCAAGGTCAGAGTCTTCTATTGGCCTTTCAAACCTCTTTGGCAAAGAGGAGACGGTGCAGGTTCCTGAAGAGAGCATTGAGCTGAATTATGACCCTGTGCTGCTCATGCAGAGGGCAGAGGCATATTATGTAAATAAGTCATATCCAGAGGCAATAGAGGAATACAAGAGGTTTATCAAGATACACCCGGCGCATAAGCTTACAGGCTATGCCCAGTACAGGATAGGCATGAGCTATTTTAATCAGATGAAAGAGGTGGACAGGGACCCTGAATAGGGAGATTCTATTACAAGAAGTCTTCATATCCTGCCGCAGCAAGCAGATTCAAGCAGATTGCAAAAGACTATCCTGATACAAAATTCAGCCAGGATGCCCTCTATTATCTAAGTGTTACATATATAAAATTAAAAGATATAGATTCTGCGCGACAGAGCCTTCAGGAGCTTTTAAAACGTTATCCTGATACAAAATATAAAGGGGATGCAAAGAGGCTCTTGGCAAAATATAAATAAACTATCTTCTAATTTCCCCTCCCCTTGTGGGAGGGGACTAAGGGGAGGGGGAATAATAGGCAAGGTATCACCCTCACCCCAACCCTCTCCCATCAAGGGAGAGGGAGAGAATTGTAATGCGTTATTATCCAATCTTTCTTGACTTGAAAAATAAAAAGTGTGTTGTAATAGGCGGCGGCAGTGTAGCAGAGAGAAAGGCAATCACCCTTCTTTCCTGCAATGCGGATGTATGGGTTATAAGCCCTGAGATTACACCAAGACTAAAAGAGCTTGCAAAAAAGAAAAAGCTCAGATATATAAAAAAGAGATACGAGGATAGGGATATAAAAGACGCCTTTCTTGTTGTTGCTGCTACAAATAATAGAGATGCAAATAAGGCTGTTTTTGCCGCTGCAAAGAGGTATAAATAACAATAGCAATATCTACTGGCGGAAAGAGCCCTGCCTTTGCAAAACAGATAAGAAGAGAATTGGAACAGAAGTATGGGAGTGAATATGGAATATTCTTAAAGACAATGGGAAGGGTGAGGGAGAGGCTTTTGAAGAATGTACCATCTGAAAAGAAACGCAGACAGATATTTAATAAATTAGCGCATTCAAATATTATTGGGCTCTTGAAGATAGGAAACAGAGAGAAGTTCTATAAGGAGATTGAGAAAATAGCAGGGATTTCAATAAGAAATTCTAAATCCTAATATCTAAATTCTAAACAAATTCAAAAATCTAAATTTAAATGTTCAAAACCGTTTCGGATTTTGAATTTATGTCATTTAACATTGTTTAGAATTTAGTGCTTAGAATTTAGGATTTTAACAAGAGGAGGAAAAAGATTATGAGAAATAGAGTTCTTTATATAATTATTTTCAGCCTGTTTTTGCTGACTTCTTATGAAGAGGCGCTTTTTGCCCAGGCCGTTCCAAGCACCTTTGCAGATATAGTTGATATGGAGAAGCCGTTAGTTGTAAATATATATACTACCCAGATTATTAAACGACAGAAGGCGCAGGATCCGGCGCAGGAATTCTTTGAGAGGTTCTATGGTGCGCCGCAGAAGGATACAAAAAAGAGGAGCCTGGGGTCAGGGGTTATAATAAGCAATGACGGCTATATCCTTACAAACTTTCATGTGGTAGCAAAGGCAACAGAGACAAAGGTCAGGCTCGCGGACGGCCGCGAATTTGACGCAAAGCTAATAGGCACTGATGAAAAGATAGATGTTGCGCTTATTAAGATAGATGCTAAAACAGAGATGAAGGCAGCGGCGCTTGGCGATTCTGATGCCTTGAGGGTTGGCGACTGGGTGATTGCAATAGGCAATCCATTCGGTCTTGCCCATACTGTTACAGCAGGCATTGTAAGCGCCAAGGACAGGATGATAGGCGCAGGGCCATACGATGATTTTATTCAGACAGATGCTTCAATAAATCCAGGCAATAGCGGGGGGCCGTTATTTAATATTAAAGGAGAGGTTGTCGGCATCAATACTGTAATATTGTCCCCGAGCGGCGCAAATGTAGGCATAGGTTTTGCCATTCCTATTAATATGGTGAAAGAGGTTCTTTCTGAATTAAAAGAGAAAGGGAAGGTTACAAGGGGGTGGCTTGGGGTATCTGTCCAGCCATTAACACCAGAGCTTGTTGCTGCGCTTAATCTTACTGTAACAGAAGGGGCGCTCGTATCTGATACTGACAAAGGAGGCCCTGCAGACAGGGCAGGTATAAAAAGGGGTGATATAATAGTAGAGCTTGAAGGCAAAAAGATAACAGATATTACACAACTGCCGAGGATGGTTGCAAGGATGGAGGCAGGAAGAGCTATTACTATAAAAATTGTAAGGAACAATGAGACAAAGGAGGTTATGGCTGTTATAGGAAAGATGGGAAAGTAATACAGAATTAGATAGAATCTAATTCTGTTGAGAAATTGAATTTTTTAACCTTTCTTTAACAGCGTCTCTAATTCTGTATTTTCCTCGTGCTTCAGTTTATTTAATTCAGCGAGCAGGTCTGCTTCTTTTTGCTTCAGAAGCTCTTCAGCGAGCCTATACCCTTCAGGTGTTAGGGTTATGCTGATTAGCCTTAAGTTCTTATCGTTGTCATCCCATTTTAATGGCGCTAATATATCCTTTCCATCAGTATCTGTTTCAACCTGATAGCCTGCTGCAAAGCCGCTTATTAGATTCTTTTTTATTAAATCCCTTATTGCCTCTGCAAAGAGGGTATGATGGCTTTGAGGGATAAGCCACCTCTTCTGCCTTCTCTGCTGCTCATCAAGGAGTTTTGTATTAATATGATAGATTTCATTCTTTAGAAGGTCAGCAGACCTCATATTATGCCA
>JACRON010000139.1 GCA_016214425.1 Nitrospirota bacterium | reverse complement strand
GTTTTATATAAAGGGCTTGATGAAAAATATCCTGCAACACTTTCTAAAAAGATAATCCACGACCTTTTGCGCAAAGAGATGGGCTTTAAGGGGTTGGTAATAACAGACGACCTTGAGATGAAGGCAATTTCTGACAATTACGCAATTGGCGAGGCGGCAATCGGCGCACTCTCTGCCGGCGCTGATATCATCCTTGTTTGCAAGGAACTCAGAAAACAGAAAGATGCGTTTGAGGCTATTTTAAAAGCAGTCAAGGACAACATCATTTCAGAAAAAAGGATTGATGAATCCATAGAGAGGATAACCGTTGTAAAAAAGAGGTATCTCAAAGATGCAATAACTGATGAAAAGAAGATAAAGGATATTGTTGGAATTAAAGGATACAGGAATATTGCAAAAGAGATTATTTCTTAAATGCGCTTTCGTTTATGAATTCCTTAAATAATGCCTCTGCCTCCTTGCTATTTTTGTATAATGCCTCAGGGTGCCACTGAACGCCGATTACAAACCTGTGGTTTTTGCTTTCAATGCCTTCAACTACACCATCCTCTGCAGCTGCATTTACTGTCAGGCCATTGCCGACATCTTTTACTGCCTGATGATGGGTGCTGTTGACCATTACAGACTTGCTGTTTATTATCCTGAATAATCTGCTGTCATCCGTAATTTTTATACTATGGGATGCATTCTCCCTTGTTTTCTTCTGCTGATGATTTATAGCATCCTTTAACTGTGTCGGGATATCCTGATATAATGTGCCTCCTGAAAGGACATTTAAAAGCTGCATGCCTCCGCAAATGCCTAATACAGGCATATCCTTGTCAAGTGCGTGCTTTGCCATTGCCATTTCAAAGGCAGACCTCTCTTCTTTAATCTCTCCAACCTTGTCAGAAGGCTCCTCTCCGTAGTATCTCGGGTCTATATCAAAGTTGCCGCCTGTGAGCAGCAGGCCGTCAATCATCTCAGTATAATGTTCAATCAAATCAATATTTGCTGTAATTGGAAGAAGAAGAGGTATGCCGCCGTTCTCTTCAATAGCATTTATATATCCTTCTCTTAAGAATATATAAGGGTCCTTTTGTCTCTTTGTTTTTGAAGGCATCTCTCCGAAATCTGCTGTAATGCCTATTACAGGCATCTTTTCAATCTTTTTTATAGATATATCTACAAGGCTCTGGAACATATCCTTTACAGTTCTTGATAGTTCTGTAAATTTTAAAGGCTTGGTAATATATCCTGATGCGCCGAGCATGAGCGCCTTTTCCTTATCATCGCCTGATGCAACTGTGGTAATAATGAGAATAGGCGTTACAGTATCATGCATATTGTCCCTGATATGCTCTATTACCTTCAGCCCGTCTGCCCTCGGCATCCTCAAGTCAGTAATTACAAGGTCAAATTTTTCCTTTAACCTTGATATTGCCTCAATGCCGTCTGATGCCTCTGTAATATCGCATTTGATAATCTTCCTTAGCCAGAAGGATAAGAGGCGGCGCATAACAGCAGCATCATCTACAACAAGTATCCTTATGCCTGCAAAGTCCTTAAAAATCTTTTCTACTATTGCCAAGCCCTCCGGGCTGAGGTCTTTAAACTTTATTCCCATCCCGGAAGGTTCGCCCTTTCCAGCAGCTATCCTGACCACTTCGCCTGTGCCTTTTACAGGTTTTGATGTGTCAGGAAAGAGGAGCTGAAAGTCAACAGACGAGCCGAGCGGCAATGGCTTGTCCGTTTCAATAAATATGCCTCCCCTGCTTATATTAAGCGCATAATCTGCAAGAAAGGCATTCGGGGTCTTGTATTTTACCTGAACCTTTAATGGTATGCGGGGCGATTTTCTTCTATCTTCCATAGGCTCTCCTTTACCCCGTTAGAGAACCATGTTCTCTAACGGTGTTTAGTCTAATTCTACCTTTTTTATTGTATATGTCAAGCGCTGGGAATATTTAAGCAAATAATTTAAAAGAGAAGGCAACTTTTTCCTTTACTGTATATAAGAAAAAATGTAAAATAAAAATATGAAAAATGCAGTTAAAAAAATATATTTTCAGGGCGCTGATGATAAAGATATGAAAAATTTTGCAGATAGGTTTCTTAATAGCGGTCTTTTCTGGATTTACATTGCTATTAATCCCAAAAAGGATTGGAAATCTCTTTATCAAAATCTCTCAAAAGAAAAGCAGATATTATTTAAGGATGAGTATAACAAGGCGTTTCTATTAAGCAGGAGCTACAGAAAGCTTACAAAATTATTTCTTGGCAGGGGAATTTCACTAAAAAATTACTTTTTACCCAAAGAGGCAGAAACAGAGCCTGATAAGTTTATAAAATATAACAGGGCTGATGAACTAAGATGGAAAGAGGTATTGGAGCTGATAAGCTAAGGCAGGCAATTGAGGCTTCACCGCCTTCAACAGAGCTGCTGAGATTCAAAAAGACCTTGCAGCACTTTATAAAACTTGCTTATAGTTAAGTAAAAGTTGGGCGTGAAGATAAATATTGACATACTAAAGTTAGAGTATTAAAATGTAATTACATAGCAGCCGAAATCCATTCAAAGAATGGATGCGGGGGACCCGATTACAGGGGCGTATTCCATAAGTTAATGGAAAGGGCACTTCCAGGCCCGAGCCCGTCAGCTAACCTCGTAGGCATTTGGAAGGGCAAAGGCAGAGACAAAAAACCGCTGCGAGTGCCAGCGGTTTTTTTTATTTCCTCTCCTCTGTTTGCCCGCCTAAAGGAGGATTTTATGTCTCTTAAAAGAATTCTTATTGGCGGCCCCATTGAGACAGTCAAGGAAAAATATGAGCGCCTTACAAAAACAATGGGGCTTGCTGTATTCTCCTCTGATGCCCTGTCATCAGTAGCATACGGCACAGAAGAGATATTGCTGGCGCTTATAGTAGGTGGAACAGCCTTGTTCCATTATTCACTTCCTATTGCATTCAGTATTGTCATTCTTATAGCTATTGTGGCGACATCTTATTTCCAGACGATCTATGCATATCCTTCAGGCGGAGGCGCATATATAGTTGCGAAGGAAAACCTTGGCGCTTATCCTGGACTTATTGCCGGAGCAGCGCTCCTCATCGATTATGTCCTTACAGTAACAGTCAGTATTTCTGCTGGTGTAGCTGCTATTACCTCTGCCTTTCCAAACTTAAAGAATCATACGATTGCGATGTGCATTATTGCTATTTTGCTGATCATGATTATTAACCTTAGAGGGGTGAAGGAATCCGGCAAGGTCTTTTCAATCCCTGTTTATTTTTTTATAGGCGGGATACTATTTCTTATAGCCATGAGTCATCTGAAATCCTTTTCTATATCTCCCCAGCCATTGATAGAAATCAAGCCGGCATCAGATATTATACCCGTATTCATAATACTGAAGGCATTTGCCTCAGGATGCGCAACGCTTACAGGTATAGAAGCGGTGTCAAACGGCGTCACGGCTTTTAAGCCGCCGGAGTCCAGAAATGCTGGAATCACGCTTATCTACATGGCGATGATTCTGGCCGCGTTTACCATCGGGATTGCATATTTTGCAGACTATTACAGAATATTTCCAAACGAAAATGAAACTGTGCTTTCCCAGCTTGCAAGGACAATTTTTTCAAAAGGGGCAATCTACTACACCATACAGTTTTCCACTGCGATGATACTTATTCTTGCTGCCAATACCTCGTTTGCAGGTTTCCCGTACCTTTCATCAATAATGGCAGTGGATAAATATCTGCCGAGGCAGCTCGGCAACCGCGGCGATAAGCTTGTCTTTTCAAACGGCATACTTATCCTCGGCGTCATGTCAGCCCTTCTTATCGTAATATTCAGCGGCAATACCCACGCCCTGATTCCGCTCTATGCCGTGGGTGTCTTTACTGCATTTACATTGTCGCAGGCAGGAATGGTAAAACATTGGCTGACATTGAGGGGCAGAGGCTGGCTTAAAGGGATTTTTATAAACGGAATCGGAACGGCTACCACTGCAGTAGTGTTATTTATTATAGCCACGGAAAAATTCACGCATGGCGCATGGATAATCCTGATAGCTATACCTATTCTGGTTTATTTAGAACAAAAAGTGCATCGGCATTATGTATCAGTCGCTGGACAGCTATCTCTGGACAGATGTTTGTCAGGTGTGTCTGAGTTTAAACACCACTCTGTAATTGTGCCTGTAGCCGGCATTCAGCTGGCTGTGCTTAATGCGATCAGATACGCCAAGGCTCTTTCCAGTGATGTAACCGGTGTCTATGTTTCCATAGACCCTGTAGAAACAGAAAAAATTAAATTAAAGTGGGATAATCACTGCATGGGCATTCCCCTTGCTATACTTGAGTCTCCATACCGTTCTATTATTAGGCCATTTCTGGAATATATAGAAGAGGTGAAATCTGCACATCCAGAAGGTGTTATAACCGTTGTGCTGCCCGAGTTTGTGCCCTCCCGATGGTGGCATCATCTCCTCCATAATCAGACAGCTTTTTTTATTAAAGGAGTCCTGCTGTTTAAAAAAGGCGTTGTTTCAACCAGCGTCCCGTTCCATATTTCTGGTTAAAGGATTGGACATTCTACATATTCCATTGACACATAAAGCTGTTAAATGTTAAAAGATACTATGCTGAAAAAAGGGCTTTCAACACATATTTTTGTATATAATATATTAGATGAAGCAATTATCAAACAGATAAAAGATGCAGGGTTTGATGCCATTGAGATATGGGGCATGAGGCCGCATTTTGATTATAAGGATAAAGAAAGGATAGAAAGCCTTGCCAGACTTTTGAAAGATAACAGTATCAAAGTCGTCTCCTTTCATGCCCCGATATATGAGGAGGTTACACCGCCTGATAAAAGAAAATGGCTCTCTTTTTCAAGCAAGGATAATAAGAACAGGCAAAAGGCATTAACAGAAACAAAGGAGTTAATAGACTGCATGGGTCTTTTTGACGCAGGGCTTTTAGTTATACACGGCCTTGAGGATAGAAAGGAGACAGAGTCAATAAAGGCATTTCACAAGAGCCTTACAGAGTTGGCTGAATATTGCGGAGAAAAAAATATAAGGATTGCTGTTGAAAATGTGCTTCATGGCGCTACAGCAGAGAAGATTATGAGGTTGATAGACGATGAGAAATATGACCCTGATGCAGTTGGCATCTGCCTTGATTTAGGCCATTCCAATATATCAAACAATCCAGTAAATGATTTAGAGGAGTGTAGCGAGAGGCTGATTGCCCTGCATGTGTCAGACAATAATGGCAGGGAGGATTCCCACGGCGTTCCTTTCACAGGAACGATTGACTGGATGCAGGTTGCAGCAGTATTAAAAAAGATTGGGTTTGACGGATATTTTATGTATGAGATAAGAAATCGTGAGGATATAAATAATACATTGAATAAAATTAATGAAAGCTTTGAGAAGATAAAAGAGGGCTTCAAGCCATTTTTCAACGTCTTTGCCTATTGATAGCCTATTTAATTACTGCTGTAAATTTCTGGATGGTTACAGCGCCTTTTTTATCGCCGATAGTGATTTTTAAATTATGTGTGCCTGATGGAAATTGGGCATTAGAAATTTTTATCCCCTGTTTGCTGACATACGGCAGCACCCTCTGGGTAATGTCAATGCTGAATAATTTCAGGTACTCAACCTTTAAGGTTGAAAGGTCTATTTCTGCAAGGCCTTTTGTTATAAAATTCAGTTCTATATTTACTGGCGGGGCATAGACCTTTCCTTCTTCAGGGGTGACAACCTTTATTATTGGGCCTGTGCTGTCCGATTTAGATTCAATGTCCCTTGCAATATTCTCGTATTGAACATCTGACATATTAGGCAGGAGCGCCTCAGCCTGCGTTATTAAGGTTATGGGGATGCTGTCCGTTTCCTTTTTATTCTTAACCTTTTTTTCTTCTGAAACAGCAGCCCTTTCCCTGCCACAGCCGGCGCCGGCATCTTCCAATGGTTTTGCTTCACCATAAACAAAATTCGCCGCCTGTCCGATGATAACAGAAACAATCTCTTTCTGCATCGCCATCACTGCCTTATTTTCTGCCTCTGATAAGGTCAGATGCCCTTCTCTGCCAGTTCTTGAAATATTACCAAAGGTCTTTCCGCTTTTTGCATCTATAAGCTGAAAATCAGCGCACCATCGGACATATTTCCATTTTGGATCCGGAATGTCTGCCTTCCAAATGGCAGCCTCTCCAATAATCAGCAGGTCAGCCGTATTTGCCTGTCCGTTTTCTTTTAATACAGAGAAGCCGTCCCTGTTTAATCCTTCAATCACAGCCTTTCTTATTGTGCGGCTATTATCGCCTGCTACTGTTACATAAACATTAAATTCCTTTGAAAGGAATTCCTCTAATTCCTGTGTAATATTTCCAGGATTTATTGGGCTCTCTAAACCGGTTCCTGCTGAATTTACTATCCTGAAATCTGCATTGTATGCCTCTCTCAGAACAAGGGCTCTTATTATTCTTCTGAGATTCCTGATCTTTTCAAATTTATCCGATGCCTCATTGGCTTTCCTGAAAAAGTCTTTTGCCTCTGCATCAAGGATATTTATCCGCTCTTTTAAGGCTGCTGCAGCATGGCTTCTGTTGATTACAGCAAGGGCATAATAACGGGCAGTAGTTTTGTCCTGCCATGTCTGAACGATCTTAACATCTTCCAATATCTTTTCCGAAGTGACCTTTGTCATCTCTTCTATTGCTACCTGGCGCTGGGCTTCGGTTTTTCCTTTAGACTCAACCTGAAGATATTTTTCCAATTCAACAGACCTGGAGCTTACCTCTACCCTGAATATTCTTGCGATTGCAGCGTAGGCGCGCTCCTCAGCAGACTTTTGTGTGTCACCCTCTCCTACCCCTGTCAGATACTTTTCTTCTGGGTATGATAAGGCAGGGTTATTTATCCATTCTGGTTTTTTTTCTGCATATACGAAAGCCTGTATTAATATAATATTGAGGGCTATTAAGCATATTATAGAAAATCTGATGTATTTCATCTGATTATCCTCTGAGTTAAAAATTTCTTCTTGCCTGCTTTTATAGAGATGTCAGTAAATACCCTTTTTTCCAGAATCTCTCCGCCAGCGCCTATATAATGCACCTCCATACTATAACTGCCCGGAGACAGAAGAACCCTTGCCATCTGAATCTGAGCAGGCAGGGTTCTCCAGCTTCTTTTATCTGCCTCCTCTGTTGCAACAGATGCAATGTTAATCAATCCACCCACTAAAATACCTGCATCCTTTCCATATTTCTCGGCAGCAGCCTTTTTAGCTGTTTGCGCTGCTGTAAATTTAAGCGCAACCCTTGCTACAGCCTTGGCAGTAATCCTGCCGATCCTGTCTTCAAGATTTTTTTTTGCAATAGCAGTTATATCCTCCACCAGATATGTTTTTTCTTCTGAATTTTTGCCTCTTATATAAATCTTTGCATATGCAATCTGCGAAGGCTGCGGTGCAAACCTTGGCAGGGCAATCCTTAGATAATAAGGCTGTCCTGATACATCAGGCACAGGCGCATCAATAAAAAAATCCTCTTTAAATGGCGCCCTTCCTGAGAGGTAAATGAAGATAATCTCTCCATTAGACTGAAGCTCTTTTATGTCCTTTAATTTAATATTATTAAATTCTCCCTGATGTTTTTTATATTCATCGTAAAGGCCTAAAGCCCTGCTGAGTCGCAGCAGATCTTCGCCAATGAAGATGGGCATAGCCGTTCCATAGCTGCGGCGATAGTCTTTATATGCCATATATGCCTTGCTGTATGAGATATACGCATCATTCAGCTCGCCCCTGTATTCATAAAGTATGCCGCTCAGATAACGTGCAAAGGCGTCTTCTTTATAAACATTTTTCTTTTCGTATTTGTCATTATAGAGATTCAGCTTATGGTCTACCTTTCTTGCCTCCACTAATGCGTCATCCATGAAGCATCATTCCTCTGTCCATATAATACAAAACTGCATTCCTGTCGCCGTATTTATTCTTATACTGTTCTATAATGCTGTCAGCCTTATTGTAATTGCCTTCAAGGAGATTCCTCTCTACCATAACATAGTGCGAGACTGGGGCTGCACAGGCAAATAACAGTAGAATGAAGAAAAAGGGTATTAAGAAATAAAAAGGCGCATATTTCTGCTTCATTATTTACCTAGTGTGGTGTCTCATAAATAGCTTTACACTTTTTGTCATTCCTGCATGCCTCTGGCAGGAATCCAGTCCTGTCTATTTGTGGATTCCCGCTCAAAAATCCCTGACAGAAACATTCAGGGGCAGGCTTTGCGGGAATGACGCTAAAAACCTGAGCGGCTTCTTTCTATAACCTTCTTGATCTTTTTCTGTCCAAACCAAACCTTTGTATTCTTCTCTATATCAATCAGCTCTAAATCAACCTGATAAAAGATTACCTTTGTGCCTTTTGCCTCATCAAGGATGGTATTGATAGTCCCTTTCAGCATATAATCTGCCCCATGCTCTTTTCCAGGCCCCTTTGCCGTTGCATCACTGGAATGCTGCGCCTGGTCAACCCGCTCCTCTCTTATCTCTTCCCTTTCCCCTCTGCTTGCTACAAATTGAACCCTGCCAGAGTTGGTAAGCTCCCTTTCCAGATCCTTTGTAAATGTCTGCACATTAATATGCTCATGGCTTCTGTTCAAGACAGTGCCAACAATAACCACAGGCTGTCTTCCATATTTTTTTAAGTAGTTGTCTATCCATGTGCGGGATAGGGCATCCTTTACCATCTCTTCGGCTACCAGTCGGGAATCAGTGTCATTCCACCTGCCGCTTAGGTCTGTAACTGTATCTGTTCCTACCCTGCTTACCTTTGGCCCTGCGCATGAGGCAATAAAAATGCTTAGAATAAAAAATAAGATTATTTTGGGCGCCTGTTTTTTAAATAGCATAGTCTCCTCACTTTCTGAATTTTTGTCTCATCTCATCCATAAAATCTTCCATATCCTTCATCTGGTCTAAAATTAATTTATCCAGATTATATGGATTTTTCTCTGTTAATATTTCTGGCTCTTTTACAATATCCTTTTCCTTCTTTTTCTCTTCCTTGCGGCCAGCAGCACCATCTTGCTTATTTGTTATCTCTTTTTCCGACCCTGCTGCAGGCATATCTGCTTTTCCTGACGGTTTATTTGCATAGGATACAGGTATATTTTTGCCTGACAGCCATTTCTTTGCCACGCTTGATTTGATAGAAAAGTTTATTGCAGTAATGGCAAGTCCGTCAGCAGACCTCCTTGAGATAGAGGTGTTTATCCCAATCATATATCCATGCTGGTCAAGGAGGGGTCCGCCTGAGTTTCCGCGATTAAAACTCGCCTCTGTCTGGAATACATCTTTGCCATTTATGTTGTTAAAATTTTCAATCTCAGCGCTTATGCTTCCTGTTGTAAGCGTCCAGAGCCCCCCTGTTTCAGGATGGCCTATTGCTGTTACCTGGTCGCCGATA
Source organism: Nitrospirota bacterium (assembly GCA_016214425.1). Taxonomy (GTDB): domain Bacteria; phylum Nitrospirota; class CAKKRA01; order 9FT-COMBO-42-15; family 9FT-COMBO-42-15; genus 9FT-COMBO-42-15. The sequence goes on along the minus strand of JACRON010000139.1, from coordinate 3,563 downwards.
CTGACCTGTTGAGGGTCTCCAAATTGGACTACATTCAGCGATGAAGAAGCCGCTTCAATCTTCAGAACAGCAAGGTCAAGCTGGCTGTCATACGCAATAACCCTTGCATCAAACCTTTTGGTTAAATCCTTATTCATATTTCCTGTGACGCGCTCTGGCTTCAGAAAGACATCTATGCGGCGCTTTGGCCTGCCTGCATCTTCATTGATAACAACATGTGCATTGGTGAGTATCAGGCCGTTGGCAGCGATGATTGACCCTGTGCCGCCGCTCCCTTTTTTCCCGTCATCAGTCGCTAATATTAACACAACACCCTGCCCGGCCTTTTGATAAATCTCCTTTGGGGTATAGGCGTCAACTGAGGCAATGATATGCAGGATGAAAATGATGTTTACGGCAATTGTAAAGATAAAATGTTTTTTCATAGCAGCGCCAGAATTATTTTGCCTCCCTCTTTTGCTCTTCAGCCTCTAATTTTTCAAAGGCCTTTTCAGCATTCTTTCTTACAAAATCCCTTACCTCTGCATTCAGCTCCTTCATCTTGTTTAATGTCTCCTTAAAATTTTCTAAATCAAGCTTTGCTAACGCATAGATAGTGTTGTCCTGCGGATCTGTCCAGTGGTCTATAATTATAACCCCTGAAAGCGTTGCTGCAGAAAAGGTTTTAACAGCCTGTTCAATATTCTGCTCCTCGCTGGTTTTTTTGAAATCACCTGCTGTAGTAGAGGCAGCATAATCGCGCATTAAAGAAGCGGAATATGTCTCAAAGACCTTTGCAAGCTCAGCCCTTGCCCTGTTGTCTGCTGTTGTCCTTGCAAGCGACTTGTTCATAACACCTGAAACTGAACCGATGCCGTAAAATGCCTTGTCCCCTTTATTCAGAAAGGCGCCTGCTCCCTTTCTTACCCACTCCGGCTCAACAGATGCAGGCTGAGCAGGGGGCGCAACCGCAGCCTCCTTTTTTTTACCGGCGCAGCCGAGAAAGCTTAATAAGAAAAGTATTACAGCAGCAAAAGACATAAGAAAAAAATAATGTTTTTTAAGGTTGCTCATGACTTTCCTCCTTTTTTTGATACATTGGTATCATCCTTTGTTTTAGAATATTCGGATAGGTGTCGCAGTGATCCAGATTTCAATCTGACGAAACCGTTCCTTTAAACGGTTTTTTAATTCAGAAAAAAATCGGTCTATTTCAGGAGTGCTTTCAGTGTCTATAATGAAGCGAATCATTTCATCATTGTATTCTCTGCCTTCATGAATCCAGACTCCAGAAATTGGTTGTGTGTCCATTGTAACAGCGCCAAACTTTGCGACAAGCTCACGCCGGGTTTGCTGAAACTTTTCTGGTTCTATAGAAGTTCCGTCATTGTAATTAAGCGGAAGCAAGATTTCGTAACGTTCTAAGGGCATTATCAAAACCTTCGGTCTGGAGGATTTGTGGAGATATATTTAGCTTATGCAAGATATTGATTGCTTCCTCTGGCACTTCATATGTATCATCAGGCAAACAAATGACCCTGAAATGTTTAGCAAGCTCAAGAGCGCCCCGCGCATCATCTGAAGCGTCTTTAAAACGGATTTTAACCATCTTCATATTATGAAATATATCATAGTTATTGCTTCTTTTCAAGCTTTAAAATATTTTTTTTATTATAGAGCGTATAATGTTTTGATTTTTCGGGAGTCATTTTAAATATTTTAGCACTGTTATTTTCCTTCTTTTTTCTTCAAAGAATCAGAGATTTCCTCCAGCAGATCCTTCTGGTCCAGAAAGACCGAGACCATCTGGCCTGCAACAATAAAAGGAACACCAACGACAATTCCAAATACCGCTCCGCCAAAAACCCCTACTAAAAAACCTGCGGATTTCCACCCTACAATCAGACCAATCAGGGCAAGGATGCCAACGATTATCCATCCAAACCCGCTTGTAAAATTTGCTACTAATCTTAAAGTGTTATACTCTTTTTTCTGATACATGAAGCACCTCCTGTTATAATCCTCACCTGTAATATTTAGGCAAGGAGGTTTAAAGTTTATAAAAAGGGGGTTGTTCCCGTCTCCATACCTTTGTGGGATTAGACTACTTATATTTCAGTACCAGATGCTTCCCCTTTCTAAAGGGTGTAGACCCAACCCTGACGCCTTCTTTATCTGTCAAGGAAGGCATTGCGCCTTGTAATAAAAATAATAGAGCTTGGGGCTATAACCTTCTGAAAGTTGATTGAAAAATAAGGGTCTTCGCGTAATTGAGTGGGATTCCCGCAGCGTTTTTGAGCGGGAATCCACAATGTGCAAGACTGGATTCCTGCCAGATACATGCAGGAATGACATACTTACAACCCTTTTTCCAAATGCTGTTATCATGCCAAATTTCTTTGCCTTAAGGGGGGCAGTTGCATAAGATTTGAAAGGGATTTTTATTAGACTTTTGTCTTGACAAATGTCTAATAGGGGTGTTATGATAAATCATAAGAATAATTAAGCCCGGGAGGGTAAATGTCATGGAAGTAAAAGAGGCAGTAAAAAAGAGGGGGCGTATAAAATCTCACAAGAGATACCAAGGTGTTAAGGTATTAAATGAAATCGCACCTAAAATAATAATAGAACACTGTGAGGCATTGGGAATAGAGCCGAAGATATTATCCTCCTGTCTTGCTGTAAATCCAAAAACCATCCAACGATGGAAAGATGGAACCGCAGAGCCGAATGAGTCAGCACAGCGATCCTTAGATAAATTAGAGGCCATATATCAGTTAACAGCAAGGCTTCTTAAAAAGGACGCTTGGAGGTCATGGTTTCACTCTCCCAACCATACATTAGGCTGGGAAAGTCCAGTAGATTTATTGAGCCGTGGTGAGTTAGAGCAGGTGAAGAATGTACTTGGTATGCTTGAATGGGGAATTTATTCTTAGGCTATGGTAATGCGGCCTAATCTTAAAGCCTTGTCCTCATTCACTCCTATTTCATTTGAAGGGGCTGTTTACAGGGTTGTTTTTGAAGGATTTAAAAATAAAGTCCTTTCTACCGAAGGCAACCGATTTTATCCCGGCCGTTATCATCTTTTAGGTGAAACGGGCATCCTTTATGCCTCACTTACAGAGGAAATTGCAATAAAAGAGATTGAACGTCATGCCTCCCGTAATATGTTACAAGAAAGATTGATTGCAGCTAAGATTAACGTCAGACTTCATAAGATACTTGACCTAACACAAACATCCACTCTCCTAAGGCTTGGCCTGTCAAAAGAAGACCTTATTTCATCTGATTATTCAGTTACACAGGCGCTTAGCGTTGCAGCAAGACAGGCAGGGTTTCAAGGCCTCATCGTCCCATCGGCAACCAGTAAAGGTGATAATCTGATTATCTTTGAGAATAACCTCGGGAAAGGGTGTCTGATTGAGATTGAGGATACTTTCTGAATCCTTTTTAACACAAAGCCCACACAGGAATGCAAAACACATCTTCTCTGGGCGCCATAAAATCCCCTCTATAAACAATTAATGTCAAGCAAAAATTAAATCAGGATAGGATTGCTGATGAAGGGAGGTTTTTATTGACAG
>JACRON010000054.1 GCA_016214425.1 Nitrospirota bacterium | reverse complement strand
ATTGTGCAGGGAATGGAATATTACATGAAACTCAAAATTCTTATACGCATCCTCAACCCTCTGGATAAGTATTTGCAGCCTGTGCAAAGCCCAACGGTCTATCTCAAGGAGCTCATTATCTGAAACCGCATCCTTTTCAGGTTCAAAGTCATACAGATTGCCAAGAAGAAAACGGCAGGTATTTCTTATTCTCCGATATGCCTCTGCAAGCCTTGTCAAAATCTCCTTTGATATCCTTATATCATCCTTATAATCCTCTGCAGAAACCCATAGCCTTAATATCTCTGCGCCATACTGTTTTATTACCTCCTGGGGGGCAACTACATTCCCTGCTGACTTGGACATCTTCTTTCCAGAGCCGTCAACAACAAAGCCGTGTGTAAGCACAGTCTTATAAGGAGCCTCGCCAACAGTGGCAATAGATTCAAGAAGGGAGCTGTGGAACCAGCCCCTGTGCTGGTCGCTTCCCTCAAGATACATATCAGCAGGCCATGAAAGCTCCGGCCTTTCTCTTAGCACTGCAGCATGGCTCACGCCTGAATCAAACCATACATCAAGTATATCTGTCTCCTTTGTAAATTCTGTCTTGCCGCACTTTGGACAGGCTGTGCCTTTTGGAAGAAGCTCAGACGGCTCTTTTAGGAACCATACATCAGCGCCTTCTTTATCAATCATATCTGCAACCCTGTTGACAATGTTCTGGTCCATTAAAGGCTCATTGCACGACTTGCATCTTACTATAGTAATAGGCACGCCCCATGACCTCTGCCTTGATATGCACCAGTCAGGCCTGTTTTCAATCATGCTGTAAATCCTGTTCCTGCCCCAAGGCGGAACCCATTTAATCTTTTTATCAATCTGCTCTAATGCCTTTTGCCTCAGATTATTCTTTTCCATTGATATAAACCACTGCTCTGTGGCGCGGAAAATAACAGGCTTCTTGCACCTCCAGCAGTGCGGATAGGAGTGGACGAGCTTTTCCTCTTTTATCAGGACGCCGAGCCCTCTCATCTTTTCATTAATCAAAGGATTTGCCTTAAATACATTTACGCCCTGCCATTCAGGGACATCTGATGTGAACTGTCCCCTGCTGTCAACAGGCGTATAAATATCAAGGCCGTATTTGAGGCCCATCTCATAGTCCTCCTGTCCATGGCCAGGCGCAGTGTGAACACAGCCTGTTCCTGCGTCAATGGTTACATGCTCGCCAAGTATGATTCTTGATGGTCTTTCAATAAATGGATGCTGGCACACAATGCCAAACAAATCGTCTCCTTTATGAGATGCTATAATGCTGTAGTCCTTAATCCCGAACCTCTCCATGCAAGATTCCAATAGCGGCTTGGCAAGAACCCAGACCTCTTTGCTGGCGCCAAGATTGACCATTGCCTCAACATAATCAACCTCTGGATGCAATGCTATTGCAAGGTTTGCCGGAAGCGTCCATGACGTTGTTGTCCAGATAAGAAAATAATGTGAAAGTTCAGGATAATTTTTAAACCCGGCCTTAGTTTTTATTGTATCAGTTATGGATGCAACCTTGAACCTTACATAAACAGATGGCGATTCCTTGTCATTATACTCCACCTCTGCCTCTGCCAAAGCTGTTTCGCAGGAAAAGCACCAAAGCACTGGCTTCTTTCCGCGGTATACGCTGCCCTTTCCAACAACCTTGCCGAGCTCACGTACAATAGAGCCTTCGTATTTATAATCCATAGTCAGATATGGATTATCCCAATCACCAAACACACCGAGCCTTTTAAACTCATCCCGCTGTATATTGATATATTTTTCTGCATACTCCCTGCAAAGCCTTCTTATCTCTATCTTGGAAAGCTCCTTTTTCTTTGCGCCAAGATTCTTATCAACCTGATGCTCAATTGGCAGGCCATGGCAGTCCCATCCGGGCACATAAGGGGAATAAAAGCCCTTCATTGTGTAATATTTTACAATTATATCCTTTAAGATTTTATTTAAGGCATGGCCAATATGAATGTTGCCGTTGGCATACGGAGGCCCGTCATGGAGGATAAACCTCGGCTTTCCTTTACCCTTTTCAGCAAGTTTCTTGTAAATCTTCTCATCTTCCCATTTCTTTAATATCTCAATCTCCTTCTGGCTAAGATTCGCCTTCATGGGAAAATCTGTTTTTGGTAGATTTAGTGTATCCTTATAATCCAATTCCGCCTCCAGAAATCTTTGTGTTTAATAGGAGATACTACATTAAACCTATACTTGTGTCAAGCCCTGCAAGGCCTCCCAAATTCCGATATAGAAATTGTCATTGCGAGCAAAGCGAAGCAATCTCGCCTTTTGTGATTAGATTGCCACGCACCCTTCGGGTGCTCGCAATGACAGGTAGTGTAAAGGCTTGTAAAGTCTATATCGGAATTTGGGAGGCTTGTTTTAGAAATTGCAAAGAAAGGCTTTTTGTGCTAAGCTTAGCATTATGAAAGTTGACTGGAAGAAAAGAATAGAGATTAATCCTGATATCATGGGTGGGAAGCCTGTAATTAAAGGCACACGAGTTCCTGTTGAGGTTATTGTGGGCGGCTTGGCTGGTGGGATGACAATTGAAGAGGTGTGCAGGGAATACAGGATCAAAGAAGAGGAAGTAAGGGCGGCGCTTGCCTATGCTACAGAAACCCTTTCAGAGGAATATCTAATTGCGGTTTCTAATTGATGAAAATCTCCCATTCGGAATTGTAGAGCACCTTTTATTATTAGAACATGATGTTCTTGACATTGCAAAATCAAATCTAAGAGGCTCATCAGATAAGGTTCTCTGGAGCAAAGCCGCAGAAGAAAAAAGAATCATTATTACAAGAGACTTGCATTATCCTATTTTTGGCTTAAAACCAGCGCCATTTGGAGTAATATTAATCCGTGTACCCATGAATTTTAAGGCTTCTCAGATTACAAATATATTTAGGGAGTCTATAAAAAGGATAAAGTTTGAAGAACTTAAAAATAAAGTGGCTGTTATAAGTCCAGGGAGAATCAGAATCAGCCCCTTGCCTTAGAGATAATCTCCTCCACAGCAAACCCCTCCATCCCGCTTGACAAGCTATTTTTTTAAGTATATTATTCAAGCAGAAAGAAGTCATTCAGCAGGATGGTCGCATTCGCAGATGGGCGCCAATCAAAGAGATAAACAATAAATATTTGAGGGTTATACTACTTCCAGATGGAGAAACAGTGCATAATGCTTTTTTTGACAGGAGTTTCATGCCATGAAAATTAAATACTTTCAGGATACAGCTACCCTTTATATTGAGTTTAAGGCTGCTGAAATCATAGAGACCAAGGATTTAGATGAAAATACCTTGCTTGATTTGGATAGCGATGGGAATATTTGTGCAATTACAGTTGAGCATGCGAGCAAGCGAGCCGACATCCCACACTTTTCTTTTGAACAAGTAGCTGCCTAACAAGCGGTTCGCTATACTAATAGCGAGCGGGGTATTTTAAGTATAGAAGTTATTCAGTTAGATAATATGAAGCTCGTCATTTTTTTAACTATGGTGTATAAAGGCAGAAAACTATCTAATAATAAGGAAATAAAGACTCATTTAGCGAGAGGGTGAGGTTGTGCAATGTGTACAGCCAGTTGAAAAACTCTTCTAAAAACACTTTACATTAACATAACAAAGTGATAAACTATTGCATCTTCAGTCATAAGTAGGTGCAATGTTAGGAGAAAAGCAAAGAAATGAGTCTATGCTCCACACAGTATTTTTTTATTTATGTCAGGTGAAACATAATTTAACCAGCGAGATTAAAGAATCGTAGGCTCTATTATAGAGCCATAAATTTCTAAAAAAGGAGGAAAAACATGGTTGAGAAAAAAACAAGTAAAGCGCCAAAAATAAGGATTAAGTTCAAAGCCCTCAGCAAAAATCTAACGAAAAAGCTACAGCTCCGTTTAAGCAAGATGAGGATAGATTCATGTGGAGGAAAAGGTGATGATTGTAAAGTATTAATAATTCACCCCTCCCAGTGGGATAGATTAATTGTCTATTGCAAGGGCTATAAGCCAGATCCAGATACGGTCTAATAGGAAGACTGAATCAGGATTATGCTGCTGTCAAGATTTTAGCCAAACTATTATTCTTAGTAAATAATCTATAATAAATAAGGAACGGCTCCAAAACAAGTATCATATTGGAGCCGTTACATTTTCCTACTAAAGTATTATCACAAACGCAAATAATATTATCCGATATAATAATCTCCTAAAAACATCAATATTAATGATGTTTTGAAGCAGAAATGGAACTGTATAGTGGATTTCAGAAAAGCCAATGGATGATAGCTTACATCAAACTGAAGTGGGATTTAAGAACCTCACTATAGAATTATACGCGACTGAAAAAGAATATTATGTGTTTGATGCTAAGAATGTCATCTTTATAGAGGTTGATCCGGTAGTCTTTGCCATACTGGGGAAACTGCGCGAAAAAAAACTAAATACTGACGACTTGTTTTCAATTCTACCCCAATATTCTAAAAGCGAGATACGTGACTCTCTTCGAGAGGTCAAAAAGTTTCAAAGAAAAGGTTATTTAATCAGCTCTCATTTTAACCGTGATTCCCGATATGACCAATCTTATTTCAAGCACACTCTTTCCAATAAACTTTCCGGATTTACCGTGTATGTTACAACACAATGTAATCTGTCATGTTCTTACTGTATATATGGGGGACAATATAGTCGATATCAAAAACTTTCCCAGACCTCTATGACTTGGAAAACAGCGCAAAATATGGTAGATTTTTTGATAACACATTCAGGGCAATCTGAAAAGATAAGACTCGATTTCTTCGGTGGAGAGCCCTTGTTGGCTTTTGACTTGATCAGGCAAACCGTCGCATATGCTAAGTCTCGGATTGGCCCAGATGGACCGCCAATTATTATCACAATTGCATCTAATGGCTCAATTTTGAATGATAAAATCCTCGATTTTCTATTGGAACATAAAGTTCTGCTACAGTTTAGCATTGATGGTAAAATAGAAATTCATGACCGCGATCGCCGCTTCAGGACTATTAACCGAGGTAGTTTCAATTTAGTTATTAGTAACCTCCAAAAAATCTATAATCATGCTCCTGACTATTTCCGGAAATGCGTACAAGTAAAAAGCGTTATAACGATGGAGACTCTCGAACTTGAGGATGATAACTTCTTTAATCACCCACTCATCAAGATTCTTGAAGAGGAAGGTAATCTGACCATGTTGATCAAGGAACCACATTATGATCTGGAGCGGGATTCGGATTATTTTGATCAACTCCACAGAATTGGTCAGAGATTGCTGAGCTTGAGCGGAGTAAAAAAGCTATCAGAGCTTCTCAGAATACTGAATTTCAGACAAAAGACATTCTTTTATCACACTTTCAACGAATTTACTGAAGTACAATCTGTAAATAAATTTTATCTTTGCGACTCCGATAATGTCCCTTTCAGGAAAGGATGCCTAATGGGCTATCAGGAAGGGGCTGTTCATCCTAATGGCGATATCACGATCTGTCACAAAGCAACCTCTTTTATAATAGGTAACGTTAATAAAGGAATTTGGCATTTCGATAAGATATGGAATTTGCACTCTCAGCTATATAAGTGGCCAGAGTGTCAATCTTGCTTTGTACAGAGAGTTTGTGATCTGTGCTATGAGAAATTGCATGATGGAAAGGCTGCTTGGATAAGTACACGCGTCAACTTTTGCAAATTCACGCGTAAGAAATATCATCTTATTTTCGAATACATGTTGAGGATTCTAGAAAAAAATCCGAAACTGTGGATTGATTTGGAAAAAGAGGTTGACATTAAGATAAAAGACAGACTGAAGCAGATGGAGGGAGAAGCACAAGAGGAGGCAGATAAGAGGGTCTGACTTGCCTATTGACATTTGCTCTCATTCTTTCTATTACCACTTTAACCTCTGACCTCACAAAAAAGATGGCCGCCCATTTAACAAAAATCAGATGCCGTGTCTTGGAATATAGAAAATATTAAACCGCAATAAAAAGGGATTGCAGACCACATACAGGTTCACTATACTATGGTGGGCAGGGCATTTTAGGAGGACTTTAGGGACGTTGTTACATACATTGCATTTTGCTTAACGCTCAGGAGACATCGTTACAGAACCGCCAGAAAATATCAAGACACCAGCGCCCCTGCCAGGGGGATTTGCAGGGAATTTAACCTGCTTTTCTTAATAAGCGTCCTTCTGGCACAAGCCTTATTTCAAGCCTGAGGCCAAGGGCATTCGCAATTTTTCGTAAAGTCCGCAATGTGGGATTAGCCATCCCCTTTTCCAGCCTTATTATCTGGGCATCACTAGTTCCTAAAATTGCAGCCACTTGAGTTTGGGTGAGCTTTCTCTTTTTTCTAATTTCAGCCAAGGCAATGCCAATATCCATTTCAATTTTTGCATCTTCATAAGCCTTGCGGATTTCAGGGTCTTTAAGTTGTTTATTTTTCCACTGCTTCCAGTTTGAAGGTTTTTTTGCCATTTATTTTGTCCTCCTCAATCTCTCTTCATGATCTTCCATGCGATTTAATGCTATGCGAACAGCATCTTCTGGAGCCTTTGATGTGCGCTTAATAAATCCATGCAATATCACATATGCCCTATCTGACGCCGCATAATATAGCAGCCGTATCTTTTCTTTCCCAAGTTGAGTTCTAAGTTCTCTGAGTCTTCCTTGAATCTGGCTTGAGTACGGAAAGGGTGTATTATGGCCTCCCATTGAATTTTAGTAGGATAGGATAGATAGATAGGATAGATAGGGATAGATAGGGTCGCGTCTACACTCTTGACAAGAGGCTTCACAAAAGATATAATTGTTGAGCGAGAGAGGTTTCTTTCTTATTTAGAAAGCGCCACAGAACGTTATGGAGCAGTAATACATGTATATTGCCTTATGAGTAATCATTATCACCTTTTATTAGAAACACCAGAAGGGAACCTTTCACAGATAATGAGGCATATAAACGGCGCATATACAACTTATTTTAATATAAAAAGACAGAGGTCTGGACACCTTTTTCAGGGGCGGTATAAGGCAATAATTATAGATGCTGATGAATATGCAGGAGAGCTTTCCCGCTACATCCATTTAAATCCTGTGAGGGTGGGTATTGTAAAAAGGCCGGGGGCATACCGCTGGTCAAGTTATCAATATTATAATGGGAAGAAACCGCCTGAATGGCTAAAGGTAGATTTTATTTTAAGCTATTTTAGCAGGGGGAGATCCATAGCGCAGGAGAAATACCGTGAATTTGTAAATGCCTTAGTTGATGTAGAATATGACAATCCATTAAAAGATACAATAGCTTCAACCATTCTGGGAGGGATTAATTTTGTTAAGGAGATAAGCGACAAACATTTAACTAATAAAAAGGTTGACCGCAATCTGCCTGCCTTAAGAGAGTTAAGAAGGGCTTCAATAGCAGAGATTATCAAAGAGGTTAATTCTATATTTAGAGGGGATTCAGTGTTGTCAAGGAAGGCTGCTATATATCTTTGTCACAGATATAGTGGAAGGACACTGAAGGAAATAGGGGATTACTTTAATATAGGAGAATCTGCTGTATCTCAGACAAGTTGCAGGTTTGGACTAATATTAAATAAGGATAAGGGGCTTAGGAAAAAAATAAAACATATTAGTGGAAAGCTGGGGCTGTGTAATGTGTAGACCTGCAGGATTAAGGTCATTGATGATATAGTTTGTCCATTGACCCTTTCCGCCTTATGAAGGACCAGAAAATCTTCGGGTTTACAAACCTTGATTTTTGTGTTATAGTTTTACTGAACATAAAAAGAAAAAACTATGCCGATTATTAGCAGATTCTTTGGGATATTGGAGTAAACTTATGATTCTACATGTCAAAGAGGCAAAATACCTGCACGATTATGTAATATGGGTCCGTTTTAACGACGATATTGAAGGCGAGATCTATTTGGAAAATGAATTAGAAGGAGAAATATTTGGCTCTCTCAAAGACAAGAAAAAATTTCAATCTTTTAAAGTTGACCCCATACTGCAAACCATCGTTTGGGAGAATGGCGCGGACATTGCTCCGGAATTCTTACATGAAAATCTAAAAATTCTTGCCTAACACTGCAATCCAGCCGACTGCTCATAGCGGCGGCTGATTTTGTCTGTTACCCTCAATTCTTTCTTCTCTATTCTCTTGATAAAGATGAAAAGGAGATTTTGAAAAAGGCAAGGAGGATAATTGCATCGTAAATATACATGGAGGATTTGAAGATAAATGCTTAAGGTCAGTGGTTTAGAAAAATCGTACAGCGGTCAGGAAATTTTTGACAATGTGAGCTTTGTCATAAATCCCGGCGAACGGATTGGCTTGGTCGGCAGAAATGGCCACGGCAAAACAACCCTGCTCAGGATGATACTTGGCGAGGAGCATCCTGATGCCGGCGCTATCAGCGTTCCCAATAATTACACTATCGGGCATCTCTCCCAGCACATCAATTTTACTGAGGATACTGTTTTAAAAGAAGGGTGCCTCAGCCTTCCTGTTTCAGAAGACGGGATTGATGAAAGCTACAAGGTTGAAGCCATTCTTATGGGCCTCGGATTTACTGAGAATGATTTTAACCGACACCCAAATGAATTCTCAGGCGGTTATCAGGTTCGCCTGAACCTTGCCAAGGTGCTGGTTTCAGAGCCAAACCTGCTCCTTCTTGATGAGCCAACCAATTATCTTGACATTGTATCAGTGCGATGGCTGACGCGGTTTCTGCGCAATTGGAAGGATGAGCTGATTATAATTACGCATGACCGTGAGTTTATGGACAGTGTAACAACCCACACCATGGGCATACATCGATGCAAGATGCGAAAGATAGCCGGTCCGACCCAAAAACTTTATCAGCAGATATTGCAGGAAGAAGAGTTACATGAAAAAACACGGACAAACGAGGAGAAGAAATACAAGGAGGCTGAGCAGTTTATAAATCGGTTCAGGGCAAAGGCTTCCAAGGCAAAGGCTGTTCAGTCCAGAATTAAGGCCCTTGAAAAAAAGGGGAAGTTAGAAGAGCTTGCTGAGATCAGAACCCTTGATTTTGAATTTAAGTCAGCGCCTTTCCCCGGCAAATGGCTGATGAATGTGGAAGATATATCGTATTCTTATAATCAGGATAGCCTGCCGCTGATTGACAGCTTAAGCTTATCTGTTGGCAAAAAGGACAGGATCGCTGTTATTGGAAAAAATGGAAAGGGGAAGACAACACTTTTAAATATGTTAGCAGGCGAACTCCTGCCGCAGACCGGGATAGTTAATCATCACCCAAATTTAAAGAGCGCCTACTTTGGCCAGACTAATATAAACCGTCTTGACCTTAAAAAGAGTGTTGAGCAGGAGATAATTGACACGCACCCTGATTGCAGCAGGGGCGCTGCCCGCAGGATCTGCGGCATCATGATGTTTGACGGCGATAAGGCTCTGAAAAAAGTAGAAGTGCTTTCAGGCGGGGAAAAGAGCAGGGTTCTTCTTGGCAAGCTGCTTGTCAGTCCGGCAAGCCTCCTTTTATTGGACGAACCAACCAACCATTTAGACATGGATTCTATAGATTCACTTGTTGAGGCTATTGAGGCATTTGATGGGGCTGTGATTATTGTTACCCACAGCGAGCTGATGCTAAATGCTATAGCCACAAGGCTTATTGTATTTGACGGAGGCAAGGCAGCTATGTTTGAAGGAACCTATCAGGAGTTTTTAGATCGTGTAGGATGGGAAAGCGAGAGAGAAGCAGAGAATAGCAGCAGCCAGAGCAATGGCAGTCAAAACAGGAATGTTAACAAGAAGGAGATGCGGCGGCTCAGGGCTCAAATAGCTGAAAGCCGTTCAAAGATACTGTTGCCTCTCCAAAAGAGGATTGCTGATGCGGAAAAAAACATAATGCTTTTGGAAAAGGATGTGGAGAAGGAGAGCCAAGCCCTTGTGGAGGCCTCTGAAAAAGGGGACGGCGAGGCCATATCAAGGCTGTCAATTGCTATTCATAATTTAAATATCAGGATTGAAATCCTTTTTAATGAGTTGGAATTATTGACTGCTGAGCATGATGCGAAGGCAAAAGAGTTTGAAGAGAATCTGCCTGTTATTACCACAAATGCCTTCTCATAAAATATTGACAGACCTGATGCCATAAT
>JACRON010000138.1 GCA_016214425.1 Nitrospirota bacterium | reverse complement strand
AGGGAATTTGAACGTGTTGGAGGGACAAAGACATTAAAGGTTGATGTGCGCGTGATAGCAGCAACCAATAAGGAATTGGATAAAGAGGTTAAGGCAGGAAGGTTCAGGGATGACCTCTATTACCGCCTTAATGTTGTTACAGTACATATGCCTTCTTTAAGAGAAAGAATAGAAGATATCATTTCTCTTGTAAATCATTTTTTAAAATATTATAAAGAAAAAAACAATAAAACTATAAAAGGGATTCATCCTGATGCCATCAGCCTTATGCAGAGCTACAACTGGCCAGGAAACATAAGGGAGCTTGAGAATGCAATTGAACGTTCAGTTATAATGAGCAGAGGAGAATATATCGTGCCTTCTGACCTGCCGATTGCAGTACAGTCTGCAGACAAAACAGAAATTGATGCAGGAAAATCTATTAAGGATGTGGAAAAAAACTTAATCGTTAAGACATTAAATGAAACAAAAAACAACCGCACAAAGGCAGCCCATCTTCTTGGTATAACACGAAGGACACTGTTGAATAAGATAAAAGAATATAAAATAAAATGAGAAAAAATTATACAGTTGCTCCTCTAATCCGAGAAAAATTTTCTCACTCATAAAACCCATCTTTTTCTATTTAGATAACAACACCCTCATAAAAGATTAACAATAACAAGTCATTGCAATGTTTTTTCTTTATTCCATTCTTCTGGCATCAGTTATGCAATAGCATATTAATGTAAACAGCATTATTAATCTTACTTAAACATATCGGAATGGAAACTAAAAGTTTCCCCCCGAGTTTTAAAGGAGGTGTTTAAAATGAAAAGAACATTATTAACAACATCAGTAGTCCTTATTTTATTAGTTTTTGGAGCAGTAGCAATTGCGCGTCCACCCTTTGGCGGCGACGGCTATGGCATGGGCAGAGGCATGGGCATGATGGCTGGAATGATGGGAGGCGGCGGACCCGGTTTTGGCGGCCCGGATAATTGCCCATATCATGACCTGACCATTGGAGCAGCGCCAATAACAAAGGATGAGGCAGCAGCCATTCTGCAGAATCATCTGAAATGGACAAGAAATCCAAATCTCAAGCTCGGCAAGATAACAGAAAAGGAGACAGGCTTTGAGGCAGAGATTGTTACAAAGGACAACTCGCTGGTGAACAAGATTTTCATTGACAAGGAGACAGGAAGAACCAAACCAATATACAATTAGTAATTTCATCCCCCACCCCATACCCTCCCCCATCAAGGGGGAGGGTATCATTATATTAGCTGTAGGGGCGTAATATATGCGCCCCCTAATAATTTATTCGCCAATCAGCAGGCTGACCAAACACAATTAAAAGCACTGGTATTGGAGATTGCAAAGCTGCAAGGTGAGCTAAGGCTTGTTCATCTTAATACCCATTTGGAAATGAAGCGCCTGCTCTCTGCTGAGCAGATTCAGAAATATGATGAGCTGCGGAGCGCTCAGAAAGGGCTGCAGCATCATAGCAGCAGTCATCATTAAATTTGGCACTTACAAATTACTCCTGTCGCTGCCAACCTTTCTCAACAAAGAGGGGTACATACTCCTCTGGGATAAATAAACGATCCTCAACATTGGGTATAGTGTAATATTCCTGTGGCTTTATTAAAATGTTATCATCCTTACCAAGGTCAATAACCCACCGGTTTGGTGGATGTCTCTGTGCTAAAAATCTAACCTCAAAAGGTAATAGTCTCAGCGGGTTAGCCACATCAAATATCCCAATCTTTTGTTCCCTTGCATCACGAAGCCATTGCCGAGCAGAGCGCAGCGTCTCCTCCTTATTAGCTATATCATTGGCCTTACCTAAAGGGATTACAGCCTCAACTATAGATTTTTGTTTTCGGAATGGATTAATATTTGGCCATATGAAATAGGGGATTACTTTACCTGCCTTCAATAACCTCTCATTATAAGTAGCCGGGCGTGACTCTGGCGCCGATGGATCAGGTTGATGGCGATTTATAAAACAGAGAAGGCGCCCGTATCTGTCCATTATCTCATGGGCAAAGACAAGAAAGAATTGAAAATCCTCTTCAGATTTGCCAAGAACTGATAGGTCTTTAAAAAGTTCTTGCTCCAATGCATCCTCTGCAGCCTCTGCATGATTATGATGGTTCATTGCAGCCCCTGGCCCCACCTTCTCCTGCAAATAGCTAAGAAGTCCGGTGCTCAGGGATAAATCGTCACCAAAGGGATTAGCCAAGAATTCTTCCCACCTATTATTAGATAATCCTGTAAATCTGTTTTCGCCAGGGAGTGTAAAACTAATCTCTGGTGCGTCAACCCCAAGAAAACGAACCCCAAAATTTCCAATTGTTCTTACATTGATTGTATCACCATCATGAACCTGCTGCTTAACACTTCCTGCTACACCACCGTGAAAACCAAGTGCAGCATAACCCACTGTAAGACCTGATTTCAACTGCTCAATAGCCTTTGTCATAATTACCCCCGCTTCTAATACCTTAAAGAAGAAGATATAACTTAGTGGGAAATATCCATTCTATTTTCAAATATAGCATGTTTTTTTTAGTTGTCAAATCCTTCTTGCATTAACCCCCTCTTTTTAGTAAATTAGTAGCATGGCTTTAATCAAAATAATCTTTATCTTCGCTTTGATTATCTTTTTTATCCGCTTAAAATGGAATTTAGGTCTTGTGATGCTCATTGGCGCGCTCTTTATCGGCATCCTTTTTTCCATGACAGCAGAGATGATTGGCAAAAGCATTGTTGCCGGGCTGACAGATGCAACAACCATCCACCTTATTCTGGCGCTTGCAATGATTATGGTTCTGGAAAATGTTTTGAGGAAAACTGAAAACCTCCAGAAGATGGTAAATTCTCTAAAGGGCCTGGTAAATGACCACAGGATAGTTATGGCAGTTATGCCTGCTGTAATAGGCTTGCTTCCCTCTATCGGCGGAGCAAGGTTTTCTGCCCCTTTTGTAGAAGAGACGAGCAAGGGAATGAATCTCTCGCCAGCAAAAAAAAGTTTTATCAATTACTGGTTCAGGCATCCATGGGAATTTACAATACCATTATATCCGGGGATAATCCTTGCCTCCGGCATTTCACATATACCGCTCAAATCAATAATACTTGCGCAGATGCCTTTCAGCCTCGCAGTTATCATAGGCGGTATTATATTCGGATTAAGGGGAATAAAGGACGAGGCGCCGCCAGCAGGAGAAATAGGCGCTAAAGCATATCTTCTGCCATTTATATTAAGCATATTCCCTGTT
>JACRON010000137.1 GCA_016214425.1 Nitrospirota bacterium | reverse complement strand
CTGATCTTTCCTGCAGGCGTGTCAACTATCTTTGTCTGCGTGTAGGATTTGCCTGAGCCTGTTATGTAGCTGCCAATGCCGCTTCCTGATTTATTTGTAAAATCAAAGATGACGCAGTTCTTATATTTTCCAAGAGGAAATGCTGATGGATAGAGCGCATATTCAAACCCATCAACCTTATAAAAATTGACGTAACTCTTGAAGAATCCTGAATTATGAAAATCCTCGTCATTAATATATTCCTTGCCATATTTTAATCCCATTGAGAATATGGCAAAAAAGATTGTCAAGAGAAAAATAGAGATTTTCTTGCACATAATTTATATATAGCCTATGATTCTTATATTGTCAAGTGTGTTGTAGTTTTCTTTTGACATTTCTTTATGAATTAATTAATATTTAATATAATAATTGTCTGGAGTGATAATTGAAGGTTCTTGGCATAGAAACTGCCACAATAATGGGGAGTATCGGCTTAATAGATGATGACAGAGTAATTTCAGAGTACAGCCTGAATATAAAGGCAACCCATTCAGAGCGGTTGATGCTGGCAGTGGATAAGCTGCTGAAAGAGGCAGGTGTTGAATTAAAGGATGTGGACGGCTTTGCAGTATCTATTGGCCCTGGTTCCTTCACAGGGCTGCGCATAGGTCTTGCAACAGTAAAGGGTTTGGCAATGGGCTGTAATAAGCCTGTAGCAGCGGTCCCGACACTTGAGGCGCTTGCATTCAATCTTCCTTATGCAGAATATCAGATATGTCCAATCCTTGATGCAAGAAAAAACGAGGTGTATACAGCCTTATTTAAATCTGACGGGAAAGGGGGGATGACAAGGATTATTCAGGATAAGGCAGTAAATATACATGCCTTTCTTGAAGGGCTTGATGATGATACAATCTTTCTTGGGGATGCGGTAAATATGCACAGAACAACCATCTTTGAGAAGCTGAAAGAAAAGACGCACTTTGCACCAAAGACGCATAATATGCCGTCGGGTGTTTCTGTTGCAGAGCTCGGCCTTCTGAGATTGAAAAGGGGAATGAAAGAGGATGTCTCAAAACTCTCGCCCTTTTATATCCGAAGGTCAGAGGCAGAGATAAACATGGAAAAGAAAAATGCTGTAAGGGGGTAGTAGTATTGCAGGAGGATATAGATTTAAGCAGTATCACAATTGAATATATGAAGAAGGAGGACATTGATGAGGTCTTAAAGATTGAGCACGCCTCCTTTTCTACACCATGGTCAAGGGAGATGTTCTTCTGTGAATTGACTGACCATCCATTTTCATATCTCTATGTTGCAAAGGACGAAAAGAAGAAGATTTTAGGATACATCTGCTACTGGCTTGTCTTTGATGAGATGAATATATTGAATCTTGCTGTGGATGAAAGATACAGGCAAAGTGGCATTGGAAGCAGTCTATTAAGATTTGTTTTGGAAGACGGCGCTGATAAAGGCGCGCAGAACGTTATACTTGAGGTCAGATGCTCAAACATTGCAGCTTTAGAGTTGTATGAAAAATTCGGGTTCAGGCAGGTGGCTGTTAGAAAGAACTACTATGATAATCCGGATGAGGATGCCTTGATGATGGCCCTTGAAGACATCTCTGCATATAGGCGGAAGGAAAGATGTTTGAAGGTAGGATAATTTAAATATGGGAGGATAATAAAATGAATATAGATGATGATCCAGAATTGATAAATTATGTAAGGGGGGTTGATGAGGAATACAGAAAGATAGAGAGGCTGCATCATAAGCTGGATGAGTACCTGAAAAAGATGGAAGGGAGATATCTGACGCCTGATGAAGAGGTGCAGAAGAAGAATATGCAGAAGGATAAATTAATAAAAAAGGATAGGATGATGCAGATACTCCGTGATTATAAAGTAAAGATGAAGAGCGAATAGAGGGTACATTATGTTTGGAATAGGAATACCAGAGCTAATTGTGATATTAATTATCGCACTTTTGATATTCGGACCGAATAAACTGCCTGAAATTGCGAGGGCTATTGGGAAAGGCTTTGCTGATTTCAAAAAGGCAGCAGAGGATGTAAAAGGCTCTATTGAACATGAGATAACAAAATTAGATGAGGATAGAAAGAAGATAGACGAGGATATGGCAAGAGAGACAAAAGAAAAAAAGAAGGATAATACAGAAGCCCTTGCTAAAGGAGATTCAAAGGCAGAGAAATAAAAAGATGGCAGAGAATAATCAGGAGGAGACAGGTGAAGAAGGAAAGATGCCGCTCACAGAGCATCTTTCAGAATTGCGGAAGAGGCTTATTGTAAGCATAGCAGCAATCGGCATCGGGTTCATTGCATCCTTTAACTTCTCTGACAGGCTCATAGGGCTGATTGTAAAATCAATTAATATAAAAATCGTCTTTCTTGCGCCAACAGAGGCTTTCTGGGCAGAGATGAAGGTCGCCTTTTTCTGCGGTCTTTTAATTTCACTGCCTGTTCTTCTTCATCAGGTATGGAAATTTGTCGCCCCGGCCCTTCATCCTCATGAAAGGCAATACGGCCTTCCCTTTGTTATATTGTCTTTTGTATTTTTTCTTATAGGTGTTGCATTCGCCTTGGCAGTAGTCCTGCCATTTGCAATAGGATTTTTATTGAGCTATCAGACAGAGTGGATGCAGCCAATGATTTCTGTTGGCAATCTTGTAGATTTTTATGTAAAGTTTCTCTTAGCCTTTGGCCTTGTATTTGAAATGCCGCTCGCCATAACCATATTATCAAAGATAGGGGTGCTTACCCCGGCGTTTCTCTCAAGGAACAGGAAATATGCCATATTAGCCAATTCTATTATTGCAGCAGTGCTGACACCAACAACAGATGTCTTTAACATGATGCTTATGGCGATTCCATTAATTATCCTTTATGAAATAGGAATAATAAGCGCAAGGATATTTGGAAAAAAGAAAGGAGAAGACCATGAGTAATGAAGGAAAGATTGTAGAAATCCAAAGCCGCTTCACTATCAATTTGATGTAGAGCAAAAGGGAAAGTATGAATGGACAGATGAACAGTCAGGTCCAAAGGACTGGATAGTGAAGATAAAAAGGATATAGTAAAATATTAGTCATTGATAACAATGTCTGAAAAGATTCCTGAGAATATCAAACACGAGATAG
>JACRON010000053.1 GCA_016214425.1 Nitrospirota bacterium | reverse complement strand
CCAAAGGCTATAAAAAAGGTGCCAACGATGGGAAGGACAATTGCAATAGCATAGGTAAGCGCCATTGTTATTATGCCATAGTCTCCAACGAATAGCTCTTTAAGGAGCGGCACAGGCACAAGAATATCTGTAATTTTTACTGCCCATGGATTCAGGTATCTCCCAAAGATTGTCTCCTCTAAAAAATTAACCAGGGTCTGTGCGCCAAAGACACCGACGAATTCATATACAAAAAACAGGACAGCTAAAATAATAGGGACACCCAAGAGCGGGTGCATAGACCACCTGCCAAAGGATTCCTTTATCCCCTCTGCCTTCCTTTGCGATGAAGCAAGAACATCCTCCAAAATCCCATCAACTACCTTCAATCTCTGCTTGTTTATTATATAACCTGCCGGCTCATTATATCCTTCCTGAATCCTTTGATACAGGAAGTCAATTTTTTTTAAGCCTGACGGATCCATATATGAGTTGAGCCATTCCCTCAGGCTTTCATCACCTGCAAGGATCATGACTGATAGCGACCGTTTGGATATATTAGCCTCCGGGAGATAATCCTCCATCTCTTTTATAGCATTCTCAAGATTATCATCATATTTAAAGGCAAATCCTGAGAGACATGGTTTAACTGTGTGTTCTAACAGCTCATGTATCCCTATTCTCTGTGTTGCCACAGTTTTTATTACAGGCAGGGACAATATTTCTGAAAGCCTTTTACTTTCAATTATTATCCCGCGGCTCCTCGCCTCATCATCCATATTGAGGACAAGAAAAAAGGGGAGCCTCATCTCAATCAGTTGAAGGGTAATTAAGAGCGCCCTCCTAAGATTCTTTGCATCTGCAACCTGAATTACAGATGACAGCCTCTCCTTTAATAAGATATCCCTCGTTACCTTTTCGTCCTCGGACATGGGTATCAGGGTATTTACCCCCGGTGTATCAATTATCAGAAATCTGTTTTTGTCCAGATTTAAGTTCCCATATGCCACCTCAACAGTAGTTCCAGGATAGTTGGAGACAGTAACATACTTGCCTGTAAGTACGCCAAAGATGACGCTTTTACCAACATTTGGATTCCCTATAAGGGCTATCTGCTGTGAACCTTCTGTCAGGTTTTTTTTCTTATGGCTATGGCACTCCATTTTTTCCTTTAAGATTGATAATCATTCTCAATCGGGTTTAAAAAATTATTTACTGCATTTATTGCAATAGCCGAACAGCTCAAGCCTGTGGCTTAGGACCTTGAACCTATTCTTTTTTGCCACTTCCATCTGCATGGTTTCTATTGTCGGCTCGTCAAACTCAATTACCGCGCCGCATTTCAGGCAGATTAAATGGTCGTGGTGCATTGCCTTGCTGTCCTCATAGCGGCTGCATCCATCGCCGAAATCCCTCTTTTCAATCAGGCCTCTATCCTTCATAATCTGCAAAGTGCGGTATACAGTAGCAAGCCCTATCTTTGGATTTTTTTTATGCACCAGTTGATACAACTCTTCTGCCCCAAGATGCCTGTTGCTCTTTAAAAGCGTCTCGGCAATCAATTTGCGCTGGTAGGTGAGGTTAATGCCCTTTTGATTGAATAATTCTTTTATTGGTAGCGGCATTACAATCTCCATCAAGAATGATAATCATTCTCAATTTTAGCTATAATATCATATAGCAAATTGCGCTGTCAAGGATTATTTTAATCCCTGTCTGCAGAATTCTAACATGGTTCACACCTCATCCTGTATGTTGTATTTCTTCATCTTTTCCCAGAGATTTTTGCGGCTAATGTTCAGAAGTTTTGCTGCCTTTGTCTTGTTTCCACTTGCCTTTTTTAGCACATCCATAATGTAGTTTCTCTCCACCTCTGTCATCTTGTCCTGAAGAGGGATTAATTTATCAGGCTCTTTTTTCTGGAGGTTTTTAGAAATTGGGCGGTGTTCAATATCTGCTGCCTGCCAGAGTCTTCTGTCTTCAGTCTTTTGTCTTCTATCCCTTAATAGAGGCAGGTATTCTTTACCCATTATCTGATTAGGGCATAATGCAATGGTTCTTTCTATAATATTTTCTAATTCCCTGACATTGCCGTGAAAATCATAATCAAGGAGATAGCTCATTGCCTCATCAGAAAAGGCGGTTATCTTTTTATTCATCTTTTTAGAATAGATCTTAATAAAATGATTGATTAAAATAGGGATGTCTTCCTTTCTTTCCCGCAAAGGAGGAAGATAGACAGGAATAACCTTTAGGCGGTAATAGAGGTCTTCCCTGAATCTCCCCTCTTTGGTCTCTTTTTCAAGATCGCGGTTTGTAGCACAGATTATCCTCACATCCACTTTTATGGTTTCTGTGCCGCCGATCCTTTCAAACTCCCTCTCCTGCAAAACCCGTAATAGCTTTATCTGAACTGAATGAGGTAAGTCGCCGATTTCATCTAAGAAGATTGTCCCGTGATTTGCCAGCTCAAACTTCCCCGGCTTTCTCTTAAAGGCTCCTGTAAATGCCCCCTTCTCATAGCCGAAGAGTTCGCTTTCAAGAAGGGTCTCTGGAATTGCAGCACAGCTTATCTTTATAAAGGGCTTCTCCCTTCGCGGACTGCTGTAGTGAATGGCATTTGCAACAACCTCCTTTCCTGTGCCGCTCTCTCCTTCTATAAGGATAGTAGAATCTACGCCTGCAACTGTCTTTGTCAGGTCTTTTATAGCCGCTATCTTAGGGCTAACACCCAAAATTCTTTCAACCCCGAAAATATTTTCATATTCCTGCTGAAGCCTTGTGTAGTCCCTTTTTAATTCCTGAAATTCTACGATCTTATTTAAGCCGTCTCCTTTTGGAAGGACAATATCAGTTATAATGATGTCAAATTCTCCCTCATTAATGGCGCTGATTCCTTTTATTCCATCTTCTACTATGGTGGCTTCAAAGCCTGCCTTGTTCAGGGCATTTTTCAGTATGTTTCTCATTATCGGTTCGTCTTCAATTATCAGAACGCTTTTTTTCATAGTATTTTAAGTTTACCTGCTGCAGGTCCATGTGTCAAGAATCTGGATTTTATTTTTAGAAAAGTCTGTCTCTATTTTAGGGCTGTCTTTTTGAAGGGATTTCTGATTACTATGGTTTCAGACCTCTTCTGTCCGGTTGAAATCATATCAATATTAACACCTGTTAACTCTGAAAGCCTTTTAAGATATTTCTTTGCCTTTTCTGGAAACATATCATAATCTGTTATACCTGAGGTATTCTCATTCCAGCCATCCATTGCCTCATAAAGAGGCTCACACTCTTCAAGAATATTCAATTCAGCAGGCATCTCCTCGCAAACCTTGCCATTATATTTATATCCTGTGCAGATTTTTATCTCCTTGAAGGCATCTAAGACATCCAGCTTTGTAATTACAATCCCTGTTAAGCCGTTTATCCTTACAGCGTAGCGCACAACGACTGCATCAAACCATCCGCATCTCCTGGGCCTCCCTGTAGTGGCGCCATACTCCTTGCCGCGTTCACGCATTAATTCTCCATCCCTATCTGTCAGCTCTGTTGGAAAAGGCCCGCTTCCCACCCTTGTTGTATATGCCTTTACAATTCCGATTACCTCATTAATC
>JACRON010000052.1 GCA_016214425.1 Nitrospirota bacterium | reverse complement strand
GGAAGCTCTGTTACAATAATGCTCTCCTTGTCATTTTTTGGATTTGTTTCTATGATTGCCCTTGCGCGCATCTGGATTGTGCCGCGGCCTGTATTAAAGGCATCCTTGATTCCGCCTGTGCCATGGATAAATCCTGCTGTTGGAAAGTCAGGGCCCTTTACAACCTTCATCAGGTCTGAGATAGCTGCCTTTGGATTGTCCAAAAGCATAATGAGGCCGTCAATAATCTCTGAAAGATTGTGCGGCGGGATGTTTGTTGCCATGCCGACTGCAATGCCAGATGAGCCATTGATTAAAAGATTCGGGGTTTTTGACGGAAGAACAAGAGGCTCCTCTGTTGTCTCATCAAAATTTGGCGCAAAGTCTACTGTCTCTTTATCAATGTCAGCAAGCATCTCCTCTGCAATCTTAGTGAGCCTTGCCTCTGTATACCTGTATGCAGCAGGAGGATCGCCGTCAATAGAGCCAAAGTTTCCCTGACCGTCAACCAATGGATAGCGCATATTAAAGTCCTGCACCATCCTGACTAAGGCATCGTATATCGCTGTATCGCCGTGCGGGTGATATTTTTTTATTACCTCGCCGACAACGCCTGCTGATTTTGAATATTTTTTATTTGAGAGAAGACCCTCGCTGAACATGGCATAGAGGATTCGCCTGTGAACAGGCTTCAGTCCGTCCCTTATATCAGGAAGCGCACGTCCTACAATTACGCTCATCGCGTAATTGATGTAGGAGGTCTTCATTTCATCTTCTATGTTTACTATGGTATTTTTTTCTTCGGTTATCAAAGGCTCTCCTTTTTTAATAATTCTAAAATCCCCCTTAATCCCCCTTTTTCAAAGGGGGAAACTATCCCCTCTATTAAGAGGGGATAAAGGGGTGTGTTCCCCTCTTTGGAAAAGAGGGGTTAGGGGAGATTTATTTAACATAAAATATTACGTTTGGATTAAATGTCTAAGTTCGTTACCTCCAGCGCGTGCTGCTGTATAAATTCCCTTCTCGGCTCAACCTGGTCACCCATCAGAACAGTAAATATCTCATCAGCAGCAACCATATCTTCAATCTTGACCTGCAGGAAGCTCCTCTTTTCAGGGTCCATTGTTGTTTCCCAGAGCTGGTTCGGGTTCATCTCGCCAAGACCTTTGTATCTCTGGATTGAAAGACCCTCTTTTGCAGCCTGAAGGATATAGTCTATCAACGCGGTTGTGGTGTTTAAAATCTTCTCTGAACCGTCCTTTTTTCTGACTTTATACGGAGGCATCCCAAGTCCTGTGAGTGTTGGCGACTGGCTCCTTACCTCTTTAAATTCCGGCGAGGAGACTAACTCCTCATCAATTGTAACATCGGTCTTGGCGCCGTCCCTCTTTATCTCGCAGACCGCCTTGTATGCCTTGTGCTCCTCGTCCTCCTCTATGTCTATTTTAAGCGAAATATCAGGATAAAATTCTGCAAAGAGGTTTTTTACGCTATTTACTGCCTTCTGGAGCTTTGACTTGTTCTTTAATATTGCCTTGTCAAACTCCTCTTCCAATGCAAAGGCGCGGATGATATCTGCGTCAATTTTTCTGTGGCTGAAGCGGGTTAATAAAAGCTCAAAGCTGATGAGCCTCTTTAAAATATTATTCAGCTTCTCGCCTGAGACATGGTTTTTAGCATCTTTGCTCTTTGCCTCAATGCCGTCTGCAGTAAGGTCTATCAGATGCTCCTGAAGCCCCTTTTCATCCTTTATATATCTTTCTGCCTTGCCCTTTTTGACCTTAAATAGCGGCGGCTGGGCAATGTATACATATCCCTTTTCAATCAGGGCAGACATCTGCCTGTAAAAGAATGTGAGGAGAAGGGTTCTGATATGCGCTCCGTCCACATCAGCATCTGTCATTATAATAATCTTGTGATAGCGCGCCTTGGCAACATCAAAGTCCTCCTTGCCAATGCCTGTGCCAAGCGCAGTGATGAGTGTCTTAATCTCATCGCTGCTTAGCATCTTGTCAAACCTTGCCTTCTCAACATTGAGTATCTTTCCCTTTAATGGAAGGATTGCCTGATTGTGTCTGTCCCTGCCCTGCTTTGCAGAGCCGCCTGCTGAATCGCCCTCTACAATATATATCTCGGAAAGGGCAGGGTCTTTTTCTGCACAGTCTGCAAGTTTTCCCGGGAGAGCGCTTATATCAAGCGCGTTCTTTCTTCTTGTCAGCTCCTTGGCCTTTCTTGCTGCCTCCCTTGCCCTTGCAGCAGTTATCGCCTTTTCTGCTATCTTCCTCGCTATCGGCGGATGCTCTTCAAAAAATGCCGAGAGTTTTTCATTTACTGCTGTCTCTACAATGCCTTTGACCTCGCTGTTGCCGAGCTTTGCCTTTGTCTGGCCTTCAAACTGGGGGTTCGGGAGCTTTATACTTATAACAGCAGTCAGGCCCTCCCTTACATCATCGCCGACTAATGATTCCTTGTCGCTCTTTACAAAACCGTTCTTTACAGCATAGCCATTTACCACCCTTGTAAGGCCCGTCTTAAAGCCGCTTAGGTGTGTGCCGCCGTCAACTGTGTTGATATTATTTGCAAACGAGAATATGTTTTCCGCATAGCTCTCATTGTATTGAAGCGCTATCTCAAGCATTATCCCCTTTCTCTCATCAGATATGGATACAGGCTTGTGTATAGGCTCCTTATTCTTATTCAGATGCTCAACAAAGGAAATAATGCCGCCCTTATAGCAGAACTCCTGCTTCTTCTCTGTGCGCTCATCCTCAAGCGTGATTTCAAGCCCCTTGTTTAAAAATGCGAGCTCCCTTAGCCTCTGCGCCAGCACATCAAAACTGTATTCTGTTGTCTCAAAAATGTCCTTATCTGGCTTAAAGGTTATTTTTGTTCCGCACTTCTTTGTCTTTCCTGTCTCTTCAAGCGGAGCAAGCGGCTTTCCCCTTTTATACTCCTGCTGGTAGACCCCGCCGTTCCTCTTTATCTCAAGCTCAAGCCATTCAGACAAGGCATTTACAACAGATACACCAACGCCGTGCAGTCCGCCTGAGACCTTGTATGCCTTATTATTGAACTTTCCGCCTGCATGCAGTATTGTCATAACCACCTCTGCTGCTGACATCTTCTTTTCTGGATGCATCTCTGTTGGTATGCCGCGGCCGTTGTCTATTACAGTAACGCTGTTGTCAACATGGATAATGACCTCAACCTTTGTGCAAAAGCCTGCCAATGCCTCGTCAACGCTGTTGTCAACAACCTCAAACACAAGATGGTGAAGCCCTCCTGCTCCTGTGCTGCCAATATACATTGCAGGTCTTTTGCGCACTGCCTCTAAGCCCTCTAATATGGTTATCTCTTCAACGCCGTATGCATCGCTGTTTTGCTGTTTTTCTTCAGAGATAACCTCTTTCTCCTTTTTCTTTCTCTCTATTGTTGCCTCTCCTGTTTTCATGCCCCTCCTGTAGGATGTTGATATGTTGAATAGGTTTATTTGGTTGATAAACCGCTTATCAACTATTCAACCTAATCAACCAATCAACTATTATACGGCTTAACCGTTCCCTCTTTTATCAAATAAAAAGAACACCCCTTGTTGCTAAAAGGGATGCTCTCCTTTTTTGCAGCAGTGATAAAGACCTGCTCTATATTCATATCATGAATCTGCTCTATTAACGCCTCTGCCCTGATTTCATCAAGCTCTGAAAACACATCATCCAAAAGCAGAACAGGATATTCGCCGAATGCCTCTTTATAAAGGACTGCTTCTGACAGCTTCAGCGCCAGTATAATCATCCTGTGCTGGCCCTGCGAGGCCGTTGTCTTTGCCCTCTGGTCATCAATTGAAAATTGAAAATCATCCCTGTGGGGGCCAACAAGCGTGTAACCGTATCTGAACTCCTCTTTTCTCTTTTCCTCAAGGAGTTGATAGAAAAGGCCTTTGACCTTATCCGCAATATCAGCCTCTGTCTTTCGCTGCTCCGCAGCTTCAGAACAGCGCAGGACAACGTTGCCTTCTGAAAGCGCCTCTGCAGGCAGAAGCTGTGTTTCGTATATAAGTATCGGCCTTTTATTGTCCCTGCTTATGGCCTGGAATATCTTTTCTAAAAAGGGTCTTATCTGCTCAACAAGGCTGCGCCTCTTAAATAAAATCCTTGTTCCTTCCTCAACAAGCTGCTCATCCCACGGCCTTAGCAGACCCTTTTCTTCATCCCTTTTTTTATCCCTTATACCCTTTAAAAGCCTGTTTCTTTGCTCCAATATATTATCATATCTGATGCATGTTTTCAAGTAGCTTGGCGAGTGTGGAAGGATTGCCTTATCAAAGTATCTGCGCCGCTCTGAAGGCAGGTCTTTTATTAAAAAAAGGTCGTCAGGCGAAAAGGTTATAACAGCAAGTCTGCTAAGGAGCTCGCTTGCCTTGGCAACCTTTTTCCCGTTTAATTTAACCCTCTTGCCCTTATCATCAAGAAGGACGGACAGATTTATAACATTGCCCTCTCTTTCAACCTCTGCTGATAAAAGGGCATCATTAGATGATATATTTATCAGGCTCTTCTCATCCTGTGTCCTGAAGGACTGCAAGGAATGTATAAAGTGGGCAGCCTCTAAAAGACTGGTCTTGCCCTGTGCATTCTCGCCGATAAAGATATTAAGCCCTTTGTTAAACTGGATGGAAAGGTCAGTATAGTTTCTAAAGTTCCTGAGACTCAGTTCTTTTAAAAACATCTATATCCATATCCATATCTTTTTTTGGGGGGGGCACCTTGTAGGGGCGAGGCGATGCCTCGCCCTTTCCGATATTACAACCTCATTGGCATTACAACACAAAGGTAGTCCTTATCTGCCTTGTCTTTAATTATACAGGGGCTTAAGGAGTCCTGCATCTCTAAAATAACCTCCTCCCCTTCTATTACAGAGAGGGTGTCAAGTATATATTTTGCATTAAAGCCGATAAAAATCGGCGGGCCATTGTATTCTACTGGAATATCCTCTGTGGCCTCTCCCATGTCTGGATTTGTAGAGACCGCTGTAATCCTGCCTTCTGATAACTCTAACTTCACTGCATTAGCTTTTTCTCTTGAGAGGATGGATACCCTTCTTAATGCCCCCTCCAAGTTCTTTTTGTTTACTGAAATCTTAACCTCATTCTTTGCTGGTATTACCTGTTTATAGTTCGGATAGGTTCCCTCCATGAGACGGCATATTATTTCCGTGTCTCCCTTTTTAAATAAGATAAGGTTTTTGCCGAATCCCATTTCAATATTCTCATCGCCCTCTTCATCTATCAGTTTCTTTACCTCTGTCAGCGCCTTTTTAGGAACAATCACTGTTGTTTCATCAGAAGGGCCTTTGATTGCCTTTTCAATAACTGCAAGGCGGTGCCCGTCTGTGCCTATGAGATGAACAGACTCTTTAGAAAGATTCATGAGGGCTCCATTTAATATATATCTTGTATCATTTTCACCTACTGCAAAGATGGTCTTTTTAATCATCTCTGAAAGCGTCTTCTTCTCAATTGGTATAAACTTGCCCTTGCCTATCTCTGGTATTGCAGGATACTCTTCTACAGGCGCGCACATCAGGACAAAGAGGCTGTTGCCTGAGCGTAATTCAAGCCTTCCGCCGTCTAAGACATTTATATTAATAGTCCCTTCCGGCAGCTCGCGCACTATCTCATAAAGTTTTTTTGCTGACACAGCAATGCCGCCTGCATCCTGAACATCAGCCTTTACAACCCCTGTTATGCCTATCTCAAGGTCTGTTGCTGTCAATTTAACGGATTTGGAGTCTGTTTCAATCTTTATATTGGAGAGAATGGGCATTGTAACCTTTTTTTCCACTACGCCCTGAACTCTCTGTAGTCCTGTTAACAACTCTTTACGCTCAACCTTCAGTTTCATAATGTTTTCTCTCCTTTCAATTTATGCCTTTAATGCCTTTATCAATGTCTCAATTGCGTCCTTCAGCCTGCTCTCCTTCTCTTTTATTTTCTCAATCTGCCTGCATGCGTGTATCACTGTTGTATGGTCTTTGCCGCCAAAGTATTTGCCGATTTCAGGATAAGACAAATTGGTGAGCTCTCTGCATAAATACATTGCAACCTGCCTCGGCATTACAAGGTTCTTTGTCCTTTTTTTTGATTTTAGCTCTGTTAGCTTTATCTGAAAATAGTCAGCAGTTGCCTTTTGTATGGCATCAGAGGTAATGGTCTTCTCCTTCTCGCTTATAGTTGCCTTCAGGATATCTTTTGCAAGCTCAACAGTAATCGGCTTTCCGGTTAATGATGCGTACGCGCCGAGCCTGATTAAAGCGCCTTCCAATACCCTGATATTTGTTTTTATTGCATCTACAAGAAAGAGTATTACATCCTCCGGCAGCTTTATGTTTTCTATCTCTGCCTTCTGCTTTAATATCGCCATCCTCGTCTCAAAATCGGGCTGCTGTATGTCTGCAATCAGTCCCCATTCAAACCTTGACCTGAGCCGCTCTTCTATATTAAGCATCTCTTTTGGATATTTGTCGCTTGATATGACAACAGGCCTGTGCGCCTCATAGAGTGTATTAAAGGTATAAAAGAATTCCTCCTGAGACCTGTCCTTGCCTGAAAAAAACTGTATATCGTCAACAAGCAGCATATCAATATTTCTGTATTTTTCTTTAAAGGCGTACATCTTGTCATATCTGATTGCTGCAACAACCTCATTGGTAAATTGCTCTGCAGTAAGATAGATAATCTTGACATCAGGCTTGTTTCTTACCACATGGTCGCCTATTGCATTGATAAGGTGTGTCTTGCCGAGGCCGACACCCCCATAAATAAATAGCGGATTATATGATTTTCCGGGATTTTCTGCTACTGCCAATGCTGCTGCATGCGCAAATTGGTTGCTTGGCCCAACAATAAAATTTTCAAAATTATATTTTCTGTTCAGCATCCGCTTTTCTTGAAATAGCGAGGTTTTTGCCGATGCCTCTTTGATTATTTTTACATCTTCTGTGTTTTCCTTTTCTTTTTCTTTATCAGGTATAAAATTTATCTTGATATCCCTGTCTTGTGTAATATTAATTAATGCCTCTTTTATTAGACTATAATAATTGGTTTTTAGCCACTCACCGCAATATCTGTTTGGCACAGATATATTTATCTCACCATTTGTGAATGATTTGAATGATGTTGATTTAAACCAGAGATCAAATATCTCATTATTCAGGTTTTTTTTGATTAGGCTAAGCCCTTTATTCCAGATGTCTATATTTTCCATAATAAACAACTATTTACAATTAAACACAGGTTATCCACAATTGTTAATAAAATAAAAAGTTTTTGTTTTTCAATTAGTTGCGTGGTTTTTTGAACAGTTTTAGATTATATTTTAATTTAAGGTTAATAATTAAAAGCGGATTGACTATAGCAGATAAATTTTTATTAATCAAGATTTTTTTAATAAATTTTTATAAACAGTTTTTTAATTGTTTAAATCTCTGATTATAATATAAATTATATTGTAATTAACAAATTAACAGGCTCTACGGCTACTACTATTTTTATAATTTGACAAATATCTTAAATGATATATAATTTTTATAAAAATAAAATGAATATACCTTTAAAAGAAAATATTAAAAAATTTCCTCTGCCGTATATTTTAAACAGCATCAGAGAGGAAAATACAACAGGCATACTCCGCCTTATAAATCAGAATATAAAAAAAGATCTATTTATTAAAGGCGGCTATATAATATTTGCTGCATCCAATCGCGATGAGGAAAGACTTGGAGACCTTTTATTAAAATCAGGCAGGATAAACAAGGAACAATATAATATTTCAGTAAGACTGCTAAAGGAGACCGGTAAAAGACAAGGACAGATATTTGTAGAGCAAAAAATTATTACAGCAAAGGAGCTATTTTTATTAATAAGGCACCAAATAAAGGAGATAATAATTGAACTTTTTTCGTGGGAAAAGGGAGAATATGAATTTATACTGGGTGAGTTTCCAATGGATGAGGTTATAACGCTTGATATCAGCACAGGGAATATAATAATAGAAGGGATAAAAAGGATTAATAATCTGACCTTAATAAGGGCAGGGCTTCCTCCTGTAGACAGTATACCAGCGGTTTCATCTAATCCATTAAACATCTTTCAGGATGTTAAATTAGACAGTGATGTAGAAAAGATATTATCCTTGGTAAACGGAAAGAACAGGGCGATGGATATATGTAATCTCTCCGGCCAGACAGAGATTGATGCATTAAAAAATATATATCTGTTATATTCAACAGGATTTATATTAAATAAAACAGGAGGCGCAAAAACACAAAAGAAAGAGGTAATTGAACAGGAGCCAATAAAAACCAGCGAAGAATCAATAGATGTAGAAAAAACACATAAGGCATTTTCATTATTAAAGGAGCAGAATAATTATGAGATGCTTGGTGTAAAGGAGAATGCAACAGAGATAGAGATTAAAAAGGCGTATTTCAGGCTTGCAAAGGAATATCACCCTGACAGACACCTAAATTTAAAAGAGTCTACAGCAGATTTTAAGAATGAATTAGAAGCTCTCTTTGCAAGGATTACAGAAGCGTATAATATATTAATTGATGAAGAAAAGAAAAGGGAGTATGACACCTCATTAGCAGCAAGATTTATCAAACACAGGGAGAAAGAGGAGAGCAAGGAAGAAAATATAAATAAGGCAAAGGCGCAGTTTATTATCGGCAAGAAGAATATGGATAAGGGAAATTTCTGGGGAGCAGCAGATGCCTTCCGCTGGGCAATAAGATTAGATCCGAATAATGCAAAATATTTTTCTTATTTTGGCAAGGCGCTGTCGTATGTGCCAAGAAGGCTGCACGAGGCAGAGGATAACTGCAAAAATGCCATAAAATTAGAGCCCACAAACACAGAGCACTATATTAACCTTGCCATGATTTATAAAAAGGCAGGACTTGAGGCAAAGGCAAGGGCAATATTGGAAGAGGCATTAAAATGGGAACCGCAAAACGAGACCATCCTTTCAGAACTGGGTATAAAAAGAGGTGGTTTTTTTAAAAACCTGTTCTCTAAAAAATAATGCTGAAAATAAAAGCCTTGACTTTCATAGCTGGTATGTGTAATAATAGTTTTGAAGTTGAAGTTCCGGAAGTTTTTGTTAGTAATATCAGGCCGCAAAGACTTTATGACTTTGCGGCTTTTTTTATGACACAAATCCGTAACCTTCTGTACTATCAGCCTAAAAACGACTTGCAACTTTTTAGGAACATATTTTATGCAAAAAGGAGGTGTTTCATAGCATGACAAAAGGAACAGTGAAGTGGTTTAATGAGTCCAAGGGTTTTGGATTCATTACCAGAGAAGACGGCAAAGATGTTTTTGTTCACTACTCTGCAATTCAGGACAATGACTTTAAGACCTTGTCCGAAGGCCAGACAGTGAGCTTTGATGTTGAGGACAGCCCTAAGGGGCCAAAAGCAGCAAATGTCGTAAAGCTCTAAAAATCCACTAAGGCAGGCTCTGATTATAAGAGCCTGCCTTATTTATTTCTAATTTAATCCTCCCCAAAGACCAACCAACCCATTCAGATGCATTTTCTCAACAATAACAATTTCTATCGGCAAACTTGGGTTTTTCTTGATATTTTTAAATGTCTGTGCTAATATGTTTCAGGTTTAAAATAACAGGACGGGTAAGATGAACCAGCGATACTTCACAATTATAAACGGCGTATTGATTGCCATCTCCGCATATATTGCTGCAGATACCATAGACAGCATTATTGCGAAAAAGATTGAGGCAGTCCCAACTGTAATTGCCAATATAGAAAAAGAGCAGATGCCTGCTCCAAAAACAGATATAAATCAGTATTCTGTAATCTTTGAAAAGAACCTTTTTGGAAGCGATAAACCAGGCTCAAGACCAGAAGATGCAAACAGCAAGTTAGCAGCGAACATCAAGCTCATAGGCACAGTTGCAGGGGGGCATAACTCCTCTTACGCAATAATTGAAGAGGACAGGGAGCAGGTTGTTTATAAGCTTAACCAGAACATCTCTGATGGCTCTAAGATTGTAAAGGTTTCCTATAAAGGGATTACATTGAAGAGGCCTGATGGCTCTCTCGCAGATGTCCCTGTGTTTGATGATATGAATATAGTGGAGATAAAAACATCTAACAAAGGGGCTGGCCAGGGGTCAAATATCAGGCGGGTTACTGATAATAAATTTGTTGTTGACCAGAGAGAGGTTACCGGCAGC
>JACRON010000132.1 GCA_016214425.1 Nitrospirota bacterium | reverse complement strand
GGCTGCCATCCAGCTTATACCAACAACTGACAGGGATGCAGTGTTAGAGATGCTTAGGTTAGAAGAGTATATTGACCTGATTATCCCAAGGGGCGGTGAGAGCTTAATCCGCTCTGTTGTTGAGAATTCCATGATACCTGTGATAAAGCATTACAAAGGCGTATGCCATATTTTTGTTGACAGGTCAGCGGATTTGAAGATGGCAGAGGATATATGCTTTAATGCAAAGGTGCAGAGGCCTGGCGTGTGCAATGCAATGGAGACGCTGCTTGTGCATAAGGCAGTTGCAGAGGATTTTCTGCCGGCAATGGGCAAGAGATTCAGCGATGCAGGTGTTGAGCTGAGGGGCTGCAAGGAGACACAAAGGATTTTATCTTATGCAAAGCCTGCAGCAGAAGATGACTGGTATGCAGAATACCTTGCTCTTATACTATCTGTAAAGGTTGTTAATACTTTTAATGAGGCTGTCAGCCATATTGCGAAATACGGCTCTCTGCATACAGAATCCATAATCACAAGGGACTATAACAATGCCCAAAGGTTTTTAAGAGAGGTGAATTCATCCACTGTGCTTATAAATGCCTCAACAAGATTTTCTGACGGGTTCCAGCTCGGCCTCGGCGCTGAGATAGGCATATCAACTACAAAGATACATGCCTTTGGCCCAATGGGGCTGGAGGAGCTTACAACAACAAAATTTATCATCTACGGAGACGGCCAGATAAGGACATAATTAATGCGCATAGGCATATTAGGCGGCACATTCAATCCCATTCACAATGGTCATCTGAAGATAGCAGAGGCAGTGTTTGAGAGATTAAATCTTGATAAGATACTATTTATCCCTGCCAATCTTCCTCCACATAAAAGTGAGAAGGGTATAATAGAGGCAAGACACCGCATAGAGATGGTGAGGCTTGCAATAGCAGGCAATCCCAAATTTGAACTTTCTACTATTGAGACAGAAAGAAGGGGTATCTCCTATACAATTGAAACATTAAGGGAGATGGAAAGGATTTACGGCAAAGGGGCAGAACTCTTTTTTATAACAGGTATTGATGCCTTCCTTGAGATAGAGACATGGAAAGAGGCAGATACCCTTATCTCTGATTACAACTTTGTTGTAATACCGAGGCCATCCTTCTATTATAAGGACTTGAAAAAGATTTCTATGCTTAATCTTCCTGAAAGGGAATTGTCTGCCTTGGACAAAGGCGCTGCTGAACTTTTGGAATTGCCTATGAGCGGCAAGGGACGCCTATATCTTTTAAATATTCCGACTGTGGGTATTTCGTCAAAGGATATTAGAAATCGTATAAGGTCAGGAGAAAAGTTTAAATACCTCTTGCCTGAATCAGTAGAATTGTATATAATAAAAAACAGATTATATGGATACTAACTTTAGGAGATAATATGATTACACAGATTTAAGAAATACGATTACACAGATTAAAACAATCCATCTTATCTGTGTAATCATTCTTTCATAGGAGGAAAAGAGACAATAGACTCAAAAAAGAAGGCTATGTTATGCGCCAAGGCTGCTTCTGACAAGAAGGCCGGCGACATAATAATCCTTGATGTAAGAAAAATCAGTTCAATTGCAGACTACTTTATAATCTGCACCGTAACATCTATTAGGCAAATAAAGGCAGTTCATGAGAATATAGACAAGGCCCTTTCTGCTGCAGGTGAAAGCCTGCATCATGTAGAGGGCGCGGATAGCAGCCAGTGGGTCCTTGTTGACTGCTATGATGTTGTTATCCATATATTTAATGAAGAGGCAAGGAATTATTATTCCTTAGAGCGGCTCTGGGGTGATGCACCGAGATTGGAGTTGGAGAAGGCTGAAAAGAGAAAAAAAGTTACACACAGGGCTACATTATAAATCAATTTATCAGACTAATTGTAGATAAAGATGATCCGTTTTTATTTCCTTATCCTTATCATTATTCTTGTTATAGGCTATGTATATTTTGACTCCATAAATCCAGGAAGCATTACCCTGAATTTTTCAAAAGAGTCTTCTTACAATTTAAGGATAGCAACATTAATACTCCTTTCCCTTTCCACAGGGGCTTTAATAGCCATCGTGCTTGCCTTTATAAAGGATGCAAGGGATATACTTGTAAACTGGAAGGCAAACAGGCAGCATAAAAAAGAGGTAAAGATACAGGAGCATTACACAAAGGCAGTAAGCTCCCTTCTGTCAAAAAAGAATCAGCAGGCAGTTCCATATCTGCAGAAGATACTTTTCAGCAACCCGAATCATATAAATTCACTTATTCATCTTGGAGACATATACCGCTTAGAAAAGAATTACTCTGAGGCAGTACACTACCACCAGAGGGCAAGGAACCTTGACGAGAATAATATTGAGGTACTCTTTGCGCTTGCAAAGGACTATGAAGAGGCAAAGTGGGAAGATGGGAAGAGGCTTACGGCATGGCAGTACAGGTGTTAAAAGGGCCTTTGTCAGCAGAAGAAAAGGAAACTGAAAGAAAGAGGCTCCTCGGCCTGAAATATGAGCTTGGCAAATCGCTTGTTGCGTCAAAAAATCTTGACAGGGCAGAAAAGATTTTTAAGAGCATTATAAGATTAGACAAGAATTTCATGCCCGCATATATCGGGCTCTGCGATATCCTTGTTGAGACAGGCGAGAAAAAGGATGCTATTGAGATGTTAGAAAGGGCTTATGAAGCAACAAAGTCTGTAGTCATTCTTCACAAATTAGAAGAGGTCTATCTTAACCTTGACCAGCCAGAGGGGATTATCAATTTCTATCAGAATGCCATTAACAGGGACCCGAATAGCCTTGACCTGAAATTTTTTCTTGGTAAATTATACTACCGTCTTGAGATGATTGATGATGCCTTTGCAATCCTATCTGAGATAGACCCGACAGATAAAAACTTCCCAGATTTGCATAAGATTGTCGGAAATATATATTTAAGAAAAAACAATCCAGAGTCTGCCTCTGCGGAATTTAGAAAGGCAATGAATCTATCCAAGCAGGTTATAGTCCCGTATTTCTGCAGTGTATGCGACTACCATTCAAATAACTGGACAGGCAAGTGCCCGAGGTGCGGCAACTGGAACACCTATGTTGTAAATCTTGAAAAGACCTGCTAAGTGAAGATTTGTGGATAGCCAAGACTTTTTGTAGGCACGGTTTAAACCGTGCCTACAAGCTGTTAATACGCAATGGCAAAAAGACCAAGACCAGTAATCCTTACAATACTTGATGGCTGGGGCATAAACCCTAAAAAGGAAGGCAATGCCATTGCCCTTGCAAAGCTGCCTGTATACAATTCCTTATTAAAAAAATATCCGCACACAGTTCTTGACGCCTCTGGTGAATCTGTTGGCCTGCCTGAAGGTCAGATGGGAAATTCAGAGGTCGGCCATCTGAATATTGGCGCAGGAAGGATTGTATATCAGGAATTAACGAGGATAGACCTCTCAATAAAGATTTCAGACTTTTTTGTAAATAATGCGCTTCTTGATGCGATGAGGAAGGCAAAGGAAAAGGGCTTAGCCTTACATCTTCTTGGCCTTGCCTCAGACGGCGGGGTGCACAGTCATATAAATCATCTCTTCGCTCTTTTAAAGATGGCAAAGGATGAAGGGTTAAAGGATGTCTTCATCCATGCCTTTCTTGATGGCAGGGATACCCCGCCAAAGAGCGGCATAAAATATCTGCAGACCCTTGAAAGGCGCCTTAAGGAAATTGGAATCGGAATGATTGCCACCATAAGCGGCAGGTATTATGCAATGGACAGGGACAAGAGATGGGACAGGGTTGAAAAGGCTTACAATGCAATGGTAATTGGAGAGGGGGAGAAGAGCAGTTCAAGCATTAAGGCGATAGAAGAGAGTTATGAGAAGGGTATTACAGATGAGTTTGTGCTGCCAACTGTTATAGTTGATGAAAAGGATAAGCCAATTGC
>JACRON010000131.1 GCA_016214425.1 Nitrospirota bacterium | reverse complement strand
ATCAAATACTGCACTGCAGAAGCGCTCAAGATTATTCAATGCCATATCAGGGTCAGGAGAGTCCTTGAACATATTAAATAGCAGCTCTATGACCTCTGACAGGAGCTTTCTTACATAAGGTTCTTTCACTATTGCCTGAAGATTTTTATCCGCCTTTACTGCATCCTCAAACCCGTATCTTTTGAAGATATTTTCTATTTCTTTTGAAGAGAGTTCTGGCGCTAAGAGGAGGTCAATAGGGCTTAAGAGTTTTTTGGACATAATTATCCACCTTTTATTTAACTATTCAATTTTATTTTATCATATATAATGAGGAATTAAAAAGAAATGAACAATGGCAGGAAAAATAAATTTTGTAGGGGCGAGACAACCTCGCCCCTACTGAGATAATAACTATATATCAAAATACAATGCGAATTCATATGGATGGGGTCTGAGCCTGATGGCGTCTACCTCTTTTGCCCTCTTATAGCCTATCCATGTTTCAATCAGGTCTTTTGTAAACACATCACCCTTTAACAGGAAGTCGTGGTCTTTCTCAAGGGCATCAAGCACCTCATCCAGCGCCCCAGGAAGGTGTTTAATCTTCTCTGCCTCTTCTGGCTCAAGCTCATAGAGGTCCTTGTCTATTGGCTTTGGCGGCTCAATCTTATTTTGAACGCCGTCTAAGCCAGCCATAAGCATTGCTGCAAAGGCAAGGTATGGATTGCAGCTTGGGTCAGGCGTCCTGAACTCAATCCTCTTTGTCTTTTCGCTCTTTGAATACATTGGAATCCTCACACATGCAGACCTGTTTCTCTGTGAATAGACGAGGTTAATCGGCGCCTCATATCCAGGAACCAGCCTTCTGTATGAATTTGTTGTCGGTGCAATAAATGCACACAATGCAGGTGCATGCTTAATCAAACCGCCGATGTAGTGGATTGCTGCTTCGCTTACATCACCATAGCCGCCAAGCTTAAAGAAGAGGTTCTTGTTGTTCTTCCAGAGGCTCTGATGAACATGCATACCAGAGCCATTGTCCATAAATATTGGCTTTGGCATGAATGTTACTGTCTTGTTATGCTTTCTTGCAACATTCTTTACAACATATTTATACTTCATCACCTTGTCTGCCATGATTGTGAGGGTATCAAACCTCATATCAATCTCGCACTGGCCAGCAGTTGCAACCTCATGGTGATGCACCTCTATCTGTACACCTATCTTCTCAAGTGTAAGGAGCATCTCGGAACGGATATCCTGAAGGCTGTCCATTGGAGGCACTGGAAAGTATCCTTCTTTGTATCTAATCTTATTGCCTAAGTTTGGATTCTCATCCTTTCCTGAATTCCAGAAGCCCTCCTTTGAATCAAGCTGATACATACCCTTGTTGTAGCTCTGCTCAAATCTTACATCGTCAAAGATATAAAACTCAAGCTCTGGGCCCCAGTAGCTAATATCTGCAATCCCCGAGCTCTTCAGATATTTCTCTGCCTTTTGTGCAATATAACGGGGATCCCTTGAATAAGACTGGCCTGTTATAGGGTCTTTAACATTACATGTAAGGCTTAAGGTTGGAACTGCAGTAAAGGGATCAATAAATGCAGAGGCAGGGTCAGGAAAAAGAAGCATATCGCTCTCATTAATTGCCTGAAAGCCCCTTATGCTTGAGCCATCAAATCCTATACCCTCTTCAAAGAGCTCTTCATTGAGCTCATTCATTGAGATGGTAAATTCTTTTTAGCCAAATCAATTACATCTTTTACCTTCATAACGAATCTCCTCCTTTGATTTTTCTGTAAGATTAAACCAATAATTTTTTAATCCTAAAAATTAAAAATAAAATTTTAAAATACAAAATTGCAATTCAAAATTCAAAATAATTTTTAATTTTGCATTTTTTATTTTGCATTTCTTGTCCCCCTCTCCCCCCTTTCTCTCCATTAGTAGGGGCTTAATATATTAAGCCCTTACTTTATACCAATTGGTTATCGGCATCCTCCTGTCCTTTCCAAATGCCTTTGGCGTTATTTTTATGCCAGGAGGCGCCTGCCTTCTTTTGTATTCACTCTTGTCAACCATATCAATAACCATTTTTACAACAGCCTTATCAAATCCCGTTGCTGTTATATCAGCAAAAGACTTGTCCTCTTCAATATATGCCTGCAAAATAGGGTCTAATATCTCATATTGCGGAAGCGTATCTGCATCCTTCTGGCCAGGCCGCAATTCTGCTGTTGGCTCTTTATTAATAATCCTCTCAGGTATCACCTCATTTTGTGTATTTCTGTATCTTGAGAGCCTATACACCATTGTCTTTGGCACATCCTTAATAACTGCAAAGCCGCCTGCCATATCGCCGTATAATGTTGCATAGCCGACGCTCATCTCGCTCTTATTTCCAGTTGTTAGCACGAGCCATCCAAATTTATTTGAAAGGGCCATGAGAAGGTTTCCCCTTATCCTTGCCTGAATATTCTCTTCTGTTACATCGCTCTTTAAACCCTCAAATGTTTTAGACAGCGAGTCTGTATATTCATTGTATGCCTCTGTTATTGAAATAATAATTAATTGTATCCCTAAGTTCTTTGAGAGTATCTCTACATCCTTATAACTCTCGTTTGATGTATACATTGACGGCATAAATACGCCAACCACATTCTCTTTTC
>JACRON010000130.1 GCA_016214425.1 Nitrospirota bacterium | reverse complement strand
TCCTCCTGGCCTATCATCTTTACATACCCGCCGAGCGGAAACACGGATATTACATATTCTGTTTCCCCTTTTTTCCATCCAATAAGTTTTGGCCCAAAGCCGAGAGAAAATTTTAATACGCCAACGCCCATCCACTTTGCAAAGAGAAAATGGCCGAGTTCATGGACAAAAATCAAAACACCTAATACAATCAAAAATGAAGTTACTGTTGTCATCTATTTAACTCCTCTTTATTAAATCTTCTGCGTGCTCCCGCGCCCATCTGTCTGCTAAAAGCACATCCTCTATTGTAACAATATCCTGCCTGACATGTCTATTCATCACCTTTTTTACAATCTTTGGTATATCAAGAAAACCGATTTCCTCTTTTAAAAACGCCCTTGCTGCAACCTCGTTTGCAGCATTCAGCACAGCAGGCATTGTGCCGCCTGCATTTAACGCCTCATAGGCGTAAGAAAGACATGGAAACCTTTTTGTATCAGGCCTCTTAAATGTCAGGTTCCCTATCCTTGCAAGGTCAAGCGTCGGAAACCCGCCGTTTAAACGAGCCGGGTAGCTTAAGGCATAGCTGATCGGTATCCGCATGTCAGGCACGCCGAGCTGCGCTATAACTGAACCGTCTATATATTCTACCATAGAATGCACAATACTTTCAGGATGAATTAATACATCTATCTTTTCTGATGGAATATCAAAGAGCCAGCGCGCCTCTATAACCTCAAGGCCTTTGTTCATCAGGGTTGCAGAGTCTATGGTTATCTTCTTGCCCATCTTCCAGTTAGGATGCCTTAAGGCATCCTTTGGCTTAATCAGCCTCTTTCCTGAAAGCGGCGTATTATAAAACGGGCCGCCTGACGCAGTTAAAATCAATCTCTTAACATTTTCATTCTTATAGCCGCCGAGCGCCTGTAAGATAGCGCTGTGCTCGCTGTCAACAGGCAGTATCTTTACACCTTTTTTTCCTGCCTCTTTAGTAACTATCTCGCCTGCCATAACAAGGGTCTCTTTATTTGCAAGAGCAACATCCTTTCCTGCACGGATGGCTGCTACTGTTGGAACAAGGCCTGCTGCGCCAACAATGGCTGATATAACCATGTCAGCCTCTGGGAAAGCAGCAGCGCTTATCATCCCCTCCACGCCTGAATGTATCTCAACATCAATATCCCTGCACCTCTGCCTTAATCTCTCTGCTGCATCCTCCTTTACTACAGAAGCAATCCTCGGCCTGAATCTCCTTATCTGCTTTTCAAGGAGCGAGATATTCTCGCCTGCAGTAAGCCCGATTACTTTAAATCTGTCAGGAAATCTATCCACCACATCAAGTGTGTTTGCGCCTATTGAACCTGTTGAACCAAGAAGAACAATCTTTTTCATAATAAATAATTCACTTTAATAAAATCTACCCCTTAATAAACTTTATGTAATAATAAAGAAGCGGCGCTGTGAAAAGCAGGCTGTCTATCCTGTCCAGCATGCCTCCATGCGCTGGTATCAAAAAACTTGAATCCTTTACGCCTGCGCTCCTTTTTAATAAAGACTCAGAGAAATCCCCCAACTGGCTGATAATGCCAAAAGAGGCGCCAAGAACAAGGGAATCAGTATCTGTTAAATATGAAAAGAACCAGTATTTTGCTATGAATGCCATTAAAATAGTAGATGCAAGACAGCCGACAGCGCCTTCATAAGTCTTCTTGGGACTGATTACATAGGAGAGCCTGTGTTTTCCAAGATAGCTGCCTGTATAATAAGCGCCTGCATCACCTGCCCAGGTAACAAGAAAAAGAAAGAATATAAGATTTTGGCCATGCCCCATGCCGCGAAGAAGGATTATATGGCCCATCAGCCAGCCAATATAAAATATCCCGAAGAATGTAACAGCAATATCAGTAAGGGCTGATTCTATCCTTTTTACAGTAAAAAGATGCGTAATAAGAACAAGGATAAGTATTATGCTTACTGATATAGTCGGAGAAGCATGGCTGTTTGAGAGATAAAAACTTATTGCAAGCAGGAAACCGCATATAAGACCAAGCACAATGGAGGCATTTATCCTCTCTTTATAAAAAAGCCTGTAAAACTCATATTGTCCTATCATAACCCCTGAAGCAAGAAGTATAAAAAAAGGCAAAGGAGAAAAATATTTTACCAGTATATAAAATAAAGGTACAAAGATAACAGTAACAAAAACCCGCTTAAGACCCACCATCACCTCCTGTTGACCTGCTCACCTGTACGGCCGAATCTCCTTTCCCTTCTCTGGTAATCTACAAGGGCAAGGAGCATCTCACGCCTCCTGAAATCAGGCCAGAGGGTTTTTGTAAAATGGAGTTCTGTATATGCGAGCTGCCACAAAAGAAAATTGCTTATGCGGCTCTCGCCGCTTGTCCTTATCATTAAATCAGGGTCAGGAAGTCCGTTGGTATTAAGATACCCTGCAAAGAACTCCTCTGTAACCTCTTCCATGGATATTTTATTATCCTTCAGGTCCTTTACCAGTGACTTTGCAGCATCTGTTATCTCTGCCCTCCCGCCATAGCTTAAAGCCATATTAAGAATAAGTTTATTATTATTCCTTGTCTCATATGTTGCCTTCTCAATCCATCTCCTTGCAGACTCAGGAAGCTCTTTTACCCTGCCGATTGTCTGGAATCTGATATTATTTTCCGTCATCTCTTTCAACTCGCTCTGAAGATAATTCTCAAGCAGCCTCATCAGGGCATTCACCTCCTCTTCAGGCCTCCTCCAGTTCTCAATGGAGAAGGCATAGAAGGTGAGCACCTTGATGCCGAGTTCAATGGAAAGCTTGATAATCTCCCTTACAGATTCTATCCCTTCCTGATGACCCGCTATCCTCGGAAGGAACCGCTCCCTTGCCCATCTGCCGTTTCCATCCATAATAAAGGCGATGTGTCTTGGCAGCCTCTCCCTATCAATCAGGGATAGCAGCACTTCGTCATCCATCTGTTCAATATCCCTGTCTTTTATGATATCATCAAACATCGTCGCCTTACTCTATCCTTCTTATCCTCTCTCCGGAAGATTATATATTATAAAATCGCTCTTGGTTTTAAACAACTCCTCTATTCTGGATGTACTCCATATCGGTGAAGTCGCTATAAGAAGCTTGTCAAAGCCTTCATTTGTAAAATCTGCCACAGTAAAGTCATCAATAAAACCTGATACCTTCTTTATCTTCCACACCTCGTTTAATGTTATGCCGTCCCAGTGTAATACATACATCTCGCCGTAGAGGTAGCCCCTTAACACCTCAAAGGCATAGGTTGTGGGGACATTTTTGCTGAGTATGAGTTCTGGTCTTCCATCTCCGTCTATATCCTTCACAATTAGTCTGCCCTTAATCGTCGCCTTCTTCTCTCTTGCACCTGATATGTCATCAACAAAGTCAAAGTCAAAGGATGTATCATAGCCGCCGTATCTGTCAGGGCTCCTCCATACCTGCTTTCCATCCATGGAATACATCCTTATATACTCTGAATCATCAATTGCAATAATCTCTTCCTCACCATTGCCGTCGAGGTCAGCTATTGTAAAGCCATAAATATTTACACCCTTCGGAAGGGGGAATCTTTCCCCTTCTTTATATTTTGTTCCATCCCATTCGCATCTTTTTACATTTCCGTAAAAGGGTGTTTTAGTGCCTATCTCCTGGCAGAGAAGGATATTATCGCCATTTGTCATGGTCTGCACTCTAAGGAAATATTTCATATCCTTCTGAATCTTTTTAAACTCGCCGTCCCTCCATTCAATTACATAGGAATATAATCTGTCCTTAATTAGATTGGTTACAAATATCTCTGCCTTTCCGTCCTTATTTATATCTGCCACATCCACATAGAGTTGATTGTATGCCCTCTTTGCATCCTTTTCTTCCCATATCAGTATAAATTTTCCATCTGTATATTTGTAGACCCTTAATCTATTTCCATTGCTCACAACCATCTCATTCCTTCCGTCTCCATCTACATCTCCAACAGATACCCATCTTACGCCAAAGCGGATCTCCTCCTTTTTCCAGAACTCCTTTTTCTTTATCACAAATGCCTTTAACTGCGGGTCATCCTCTAATGGCAGAGGCCCCTTTGGCGGAATCCTGAGGAGTGCAGTGAGATTAGCTATTGAGCTGTTATTTGGAAGCGTAACAAGCTCTGCTGTAAAGAGCG
Organism: Nitrospirota bacterium; assembly: GCA_016214425.1. Taxonomy (GTDB): domain Bacteria; phylum Nitrospirota; class CAKKRA01; order 9FT-COMBO-42-15; family 9FT-COMBO-42-15; genus 9FT-COMBO-42-15. Next base: position 12,682 of record JACRON010000130.1, on the reverse strand, counting down.
TCTTATCCTTTGACGGTATAGTATTTATAAAAAATATATTTGAAACCTTAAAGGCGTCACCAACCCGTTTTGCTATCTCTTTAATACCCTCTTTTGGATGTTCCTTTAATATCTTATCCACCTCTCCGCCGGCAATTACTGCAAATCTGCCTGTCTCCTCAAGGGCATCTGCAAACTGGTCAATTATAAATATATTTGTTTCAGGGGTGGCAGGAACAACCGCAGCCTTTATTTTACCTGCTGTAAGCCTGACTTTGTCACCCTCTTTTGCATTATCTTTTCTCTCACCGGCTAATATGCCGGTGGAAGACTCTGGTTTAACTGCCTTAAGCTCAAGATATCCGAGCTCGTCTTCCTGTTTGCCGAGCGGCTCTTTTGTTACAGGATGGAATATCTCTTTGCCTTCTCTTGATACAGACAGCATCATTCCTGGAAGAAGCCCTTTATTCCCGCCGATATTTATCCTGATACTGCTGCCATCTGCTGCAGTTACCCTGCCCTCTGCCTTTGGGAAATAGGTCTCAAAGACCTTTGCAACCTCATCAAGTCTTGCCTCAATTACATCTGCTGCCTCATTTACCCCTGAAAAAATCAGAAGAAGCAACACTGCAAGAAACAGAAAAAACCTGCCCTTTTTTGTCATTAAGCAAACACCCCTCAGAAAAGATTTTAATAATTATCATATACCAAACCTTCAAAATGTCACCCTGAACTTGTTTCAGTATCTCTTAGCATAGATTTTGTAATACGCCGACTAAGCCTTGAAGAGATGCTGAAATAAATTCAGCATGACGCTTGATGAAAAGTTTATAAGTTTTAGCAAAAAAAGTCAACAGCAAATGAGTGGCGGGTTACAGATTTAAGAGGATTTTTCACCTTTTATTGCAATAAAAGCCCCAATGCCTGACAAAAATCTCCTGCCGAGTCTTTCAATCAATATTAATATACTATAAAACACCCTATTCTCTACAGGAGGGAAATATATAACCTCTCGTGATTCAATTGACTTAAGCCCTGCTTTTGCAAGAAGGTTTTGCATCTCATGCTCAGAATAAAATTCAGCCTGCCTCCAGATTGATTCTTTAAAGATTGCCTTTAGCCTCCTCTTTAATGCCCACAGGCTGTATTTGTTTAGAAACCCGATGACAATTCTTCCGCCCGGTTTGAATAAGTTTTTCCATTCCTCAATCATCTTATCAGGCTTATCAGCAAATTCAAGGATGAGTATGCTTGTAATTAAATCAAAAGAATTATTTTTAAATGGAGGCATTGCTGCATCTGCTCGTATAAAATCTATTTTAAGCCCTTCTGTATCTGCCTTTTTCTTTGCTATGGAAAGCATTTCAGAAGATATGTCTAACCCGATTACCCTCGCGCCCCTTCTTTTCAATTCAAGGCTATAATTGCCAGTGCCGCAGGAGACATCAAGAACCATCTCGCCCTCATTTACATTTGCAAGCGAGAAAACAGCATCTTTTTCCAATTTATCGCACAGACTGCCGAGTGGTGTGGAATACCAATCATCGTATGTTGGTGCAAGAGAGGAGAAGTTTTTCATAAAATAATAGTTGTGTTGATGGAAATGGAATACCAGATTGAAATTATCCTACAAAACCATCAGGATTTCAAGAAATTTGTGCAAAAAAGACCCAGCGGATACTGTGAACCCATCTTGACACCTCCTAAATGGTGTGGTTTAATTAATTCTGTGACACTTGGAGTTAATGTGTATACGAATTTAGCGAATCTAAAATGGCTAATCAACCCCGATATTTTTCAACCTCATTGCCATCAAACCAGAACGCTTCTAATTGTAATTTTATTTTTAATAAATCTACTCCCTCAGGCAATTGCAGGGGAAAGCAGTTCTAAGATATTTTTTGGCGAGGATTATGCCTATTATCTGAAGGCACCAGAGGGATGGATGCTTGACCAATCAGGCGGAATTAATCAGGATGTCCCTGCTGTATTTTACCCGCAAGGCTCCTCATGGTCAGAGGCAACAACAGTAATGTATACAACTGCCGCCTATCTTGACGGCTTAAAAAATAAAGACATTGATGATGTAATAGAGTCTAATGAAGATTATTTTGAAGAGCGCTCACAAGACATAAAGATTGATAAAAAGGATTCAATAAAAATTGAAGGGGGCAAAAAAGAGGCAAAGATAGTCTATTTTCTTAATGACTCACACGGAAACCATGAGGCAGTCGCATATATTGAAGAAGAAAAGGTTGTGGTGATGATAGTACTTTCCTCACGGACACAGCAGGATTTTTATATGAGCCTTAACAGGTTTGAGGAGCTTGTAAGATCGTATCAGTGGGTATCAGACAGGATAGAAACAAAATAATCTATTTGATTAATCGTCTTCTTGACAGTCTATAAAAAGTGTGATTTAATTCGCTTAGCATATAGCAGCAAGAGACTTTCGGCGCTTTAGCCAGAGTTGGGATATCGCAATGCGTATATACTCCCAAATTGGCGGTATATACGCAATAATTGCGTATATGACCGAGTTGTCGGCAATTAGCATTTATAGAAGTGTAATATGAAAATTTGCAAAGATTTTATTGAAGACAACACTATAACCAGCATTGAGCAATGGAAAGAATTGTGTCCCCCGGCTCATAAAAACCAATGGGTAATTGGTCGAAGCGCTTTTGAATCAGCTCGTTTCTGGCTAAGAGCGGAAAATCATAATTTAGTGAAGAAAGTATTGATTAATCATTTCCATAAAATAGATTTTCAATTAGCTGCACCTGAATTCAAAACCCCATTTGATCAAAATGGTGGCAATGATAGAAATCATGATCTATTCATTAAGGCATTAGATTCAAAAGGTAATATATTTATTGGTATTGAAGCTAAAGTTGACGAGCCTTTTGGTGATGTAATTGCAAAGACGTTTATAGATGCCAGTGCAAAGAAAATTGAAAAACCAGAATCCAAATCATTAAAAAGAATTATTGATCTAAGTAAAAATATTGATTTAGGAAATTCTGATTTATTCTGGGGACTAAGATACCAATTAGCTTACTCAATTGCTGGTCTTATTGCACATTCTAAAATAGAAGAAGTATCGCGAGCTCTTTTCTTGGTGCAAACCTTTAAAACTAATAAGTACGATAAAAAAAAAAGCCGTCATTAACAAGATAGCATTAAACAACTTGATATATTATTTGTCGAATGGAATATATTCGCAAATTATCAAAGATCAAGTAATGGGGCCATTCAATTTTAAGACAGAGCCTTATAATGGAGTGGATTTATTTATTTGCAGAATGGAATATGATGTTTAGCCGACTGCCGACAACAGAAAATATGCCTTCGCTCACTTCGTTAGCTTCGCCCCTTTGGGGGTCATGGCCTGCGGCCACAACGCATATTCTCGAACGTTATATGCAATGCCGTGCCCACGGAAAAGACTTTAAATTTTATTTGAAAAAGGGTAGAATCCCCACATGATAGAATTCTGGAACAAGGAAGTAGAAAGAAGGTTCTTCACCGAATCGGTTAAATTCGCCACACCTGAACAGTTGTTCTATGTGACAGATAAAAATAGATACCTTGCCTACTGGCCTAAAGGCTATGATGGCAAGAAAAGCACCCTTCAAAGCAGAAACGCTCTAATAGGGAACTTCACCGAAAAGTGGACTACCGACCTAATCCAGGAGGTTGTTAAAGATAAAGGGTTATTTGCGGTTCAAGGTGCAATCTGTGAGGAGATTGCCTTGACAAACATGTCTCCTGCGGACGTTGTCATTTCGAGGAACAAGAGTATTGACCAGCGACCGGAGGATATCTTGGCTATAATTGAGGTAAAGATGTCCATCGTCTGGAATTGGGAATTAAAAGGTGGCAAAACATTGGCTTGTATCGGTGATTATAAGACTCATCAGGGCAACCCCGGCCTATTGCGTTCCGATTCAATGCTGAAAGCCATTGGCAAGAGCATAAATATAAGGGTTTCGAGCTTTAAAGCTGCAACAATCCCTATTATTGTGATGGGCAATACTCCCATTACAAACAGTTATTATCCGAAGGTTGACCACCTGAAGGTTGCCGGCATTATACAAGGCTTCTGGTCTGTAAACCCTCAGCCGTTGGATGATAACGGCGAAAATATAAAGAAGACCGAAAAACAAGGATTCTACAGATTTGACAGTCTTGAAGAGCAAAGGAAGGCTTTCAATATCTTGTTGTCTGAGGAAAGAAACTTCTTTTCCAGCATGAAGAGCAAAAAAGAGTTAGGACATATTATCGAGATTGCAAATCGTGAAGAAACATATGAGAAGAAGGCCGAGGTCTTCTTAAAGTTAATCAAGGAATAGCAAAACATGAAAGAGATCAAACATAAACGCAATGGGACGAAAACAAGTTCATTCGGGACTCCGGGACGAATCAATCACGATTCTACCGAGTTTTATGACAGCAAATTGTATGCTAATAATAAGCCTCCTGAAAAGGTTGAGTTCATTGAAAACCGTATACTTCCCGAAAGGCTGGATAAAATCTATTGTAAATCAAGTAAAGTGATGGATGATATACCTGATTACAGCGTTCATCTAATGGTTACTTCACCTCCATATAATGTAAAGAAAGAATACGACAAAGACCTTTCCCTGGACGAATACAGGACATTGTTAAAGGCTGTGTTCAAGGAAACTTATAAGAAGCTTGTAACCGGCGGTAGAGCTTGTATAAATGTTGCCAATCTCGGCAGGAAGCCTTATATACCGTTGCATAGCTATATCATAGAGGATATGCTTGGAATCGGCTATTTTATGCGGGGTGAAATTATCTGGAATAAAGCCTCAAGCGCAAGTCCTTCAACCGCATGGGGTAGTTGGCAGTCCGCAGCAAACCCTGTATTACGAGACATTCATGAATATATTTTAGTGTTTTCAAAGGAATCATTTTCAAGGAAACGAGGGCATAAAAAAGATACTATAAGCAAAGAAGAATTTCTTGAATGGACCAAAAGCGTATGGACATTTCCAGCGGTCTCAGCCCGCAGCATTGGACATCCTGCTCCATTTCCAGAAGAACTTCCACACCGTCTAATTCAGTTATATACTTTCAAGGAAGATGTTGTTTTAGATCCATTCTGCGGCAGCGGAACCGCTTGCCTTGCTGCTTTAAAGGATGGCAGGCATTACATCGGGTATGACATCGAACCGGAATATGTAAAACTTGCAAATCAAAGAATAAAAGCGCATTCAAGTCAAAAAGGCTTGTTTGAGCACGAACCACAAACTCGAACCATAGTTCCAAATGATGAGTGGGCACGACACAGTATATAACACCGGCTTTGCCTCTGACAGCCTGTCGGTGCTGCATCTTGCTGAGGGCGCAGCCGACGCCGCCTATCAGGCGGCTTACCGGCTCCACCCAAAAGACCCTTCAAGGCTCTTCGGCAAGCCGCCAGCCCGTTAGCCTCCATTGCAGGCAGAAGGAATGGAAACAATGAAGATATACATATCCATCCCATTTATTACATTTATAAAACACAGCCAGCATATAATTAAGACTTTTATTTTGCTATGTCTTCTTTTTATCTTTTCTGATCCTGCTTTTTCACAGGAAACCGGACGAGTTAAGAAGGTGTATGACGGAGATACGGTGCTGCTGTCAGACGGCAGAAAAATAAGGTATCTGGGAATTAATACGCCGGAATGGCAGGAGCCCTTTTATTTAAAAGCAAAACGGCTTAACGAGTCATTAGTGATGGGGAAGGATGTTCGCCTGGAGTTTGACGAAGAACGAGTAGACAAATATGGCCGTTTGTTGGCGTATCTTTATGTGGAAGGTCAGATGGTAAATGCCAAACTGATTGAGGACGGCCTCGCTCATGCATTTTTTATCCCACCGAATCGGAAACATCATGCATTACTGCTCAAACTTCAGGCAGATGCCATGGAACGCAAATTAGGGATATGGTCTAAACGCGGCAAGATGTCTGTGCTTAAGATTACCAGTGTCTCTCCACCTCGCTCCGATGAAGGAGAACTGATTCAACCCTATTCACGAATTGCTAATATCAGTAATGTTAAGGTCAATCTTGCTGGATACACACTTTCCAGCGAAGCAGGACCATCATATAAGTTCCCTGCTATTGAGTTGGAGCCGGGGTATACTGTTCTCGTTGTCAGTGGAAAGGGAATCAATAACCTAAACAGCAAAGGTCAGATCATTGTCTACTGGAATGATCAACCTGCTATATGGGATGAAGAGGAGGACACCGCATATATTACAGCCCCTGACGGAACTCTAATAGACTTATACCATTACAAGGGACGCCGAGTCTCACGAAAACCTAAGCAGTAAACTCCTTAATAAGTAAAATGGAACGGGTCTTTTTAAAGGATGTCTGCAACAGGCGGTTTCGGCACATAATGAGGTCAGCCTGCCCCCTTACTTGCCTCTTTTAACCTATATCAGGTGAAGCTGTTTCTTTATTGTTCCAATTAAGTATTTTTAAGCCTTTAATATTTTTGAAATGGTCTTCATTATTAGTCACAAGAACAAGGTTGTTTGATAAGGCAACACCAGCAATGAGAATATCAATGTCATCAATTGGTTTTCATTTTTTCCTTAAGTTGGCGTATAAACCCTAAGAGATTGTGACAGAATCTTCTGTCAGGGACAAGATGTTATTGTGCTTAACAAACTCCAGAAACAGAGCCATCTGTTTCAAGGCATCCTTATGCTTTAAGCCGCTAAGGATCTCATAATAAGTAACAATGCTCAGATTTATTTTTTCGTATTGAGAAAGATATTTTTTAAAATTGAAAACGACATTAGGGTTATTTCTAAAGAACATGGATAAAATATCAGTGTCAACCAGTGCTGGCTTCATTGTTTCGCCTCCGTGAGAAAGCCTGTTTTCTACGCTGCTTTGTGTCCTCTAAGAATTCTTTAAAAAGCTGCTCAGGCATATCTTTCCAGCATCCAGCGAATTTCATTGTTTGGTCAATGCCTCCCTTTGATTTTTGCAGCCCTATTCTAAAATAATGAATAAATTCGTATACCTCCGATAATTTATGGTCAGGTATAAGTTTAATTTCATCTATTACTCTCTCACGAATAAGCAATTCTTTCATTGTTAATATCACCTCCTTTTATCCATGCCAATATTATTCCACCACTTAATTCAATAATACATGAAATCAATCCTTACATGCAATCTTTTTTAATAATTTTCTGCCTTTTTAATTTTAGCTAACGGGTTTTGGATTCATTTTTTCCAAATTATTCAAAATTGTTTAGGCCATGTTTGTATCCGAAAGCAATTAGAATATATATATAATATTGGATATAAACATTTTTGTCAAAATCGCTCAGAAGCCCTTCCATGACACGATCTCTTCCATGGGCATAGCCCGATGCCCCCTCCTTTTGGGCATTGTAAAAGCCAAGCCTCATTCGCCTTGCTGATAAAAGATTATCTTTTCTTGCTTGCCTTATCGCATTTCCCAATCCCTCATGTTCTTCGTTGGGCCGCACATACCCCAATGACGAATGAGGATGGTCATTATAAAGATTCTGGAATGCTGCTGCCCAGTCAATGACATCCTGCGCCATCTCAAATCTGTCCGGACAGGCAGGATGGTACTTCATATATTTGATAAATGCCTCTATCCACGCATTATCATCCGGCGTATACGGCCTGGCAAATTCAAGCCGGATATCCCATTTACCTATAAGGTGTGCTTTAGTGCGGCTGCCTTTCATCTGGCCGCCGCGATCGCTTAATGCAGTCAACCGCGATCTGTCTATACCTTCTTTCCATAATGCCTCATCCCAAATATCCATAACATCCTTCTGTGTAAATGACCTGACTCGTATTCCATAATGAATAAATTTACGTGACCCTAAATCCAGAATCGGGATGACCACGACCCGCAGCCTGTTCGTAAGATAAAAATCTGTCGCATCGTAGCTAAATACACGTTTCGGCTCGGTCATCAGATGGCGTATATCAGGCTTCAAAGGACGTTTTCTCGTTGGCACAGTGTATTCGGCCTGCAAACGGTTCTTTATCAATACCCGCTGAATCGTAGATATACTGCAATAAAATTTACCGGTCTCATGGCCATATACCATTAACCCTGCCGCCCTTAAATCTGCTAACTTCTCATCTCTGCCGGCTGTTACTATCTCTTCTTCCTCCTTAGCCGTAATCCTATTCCATGCGCACCGTACCACGGCCGGCTTATCCTCAAGCCATCTGTAGTACCTCCTTCTCCCCAATCGTAATACCTCACAACCATCTGTTATAGTTAATTCTTTTAACTCCTGCATGGCTTTAATTATGCCTTCCTGTGCTATACGGCTTATCTTTGCCCTTGATAATTCGCCGCGTAACCCTAATCCATCCTTTTTTTTAAAAGCAGATATTCTTCGCTCATCTGCGCAAGCGCTTTCTCTTTCGCCGATAGCTCCGCCTTAAGCCTCTCATGTTCTTCATATGGCACTTCTTGCTCATTCTTGGAATATTTCTTCTTTCCGAGTTCCTTCAGAGCGCCTTCCTCTACCTGTCTGCGTATCTTCGTTAATTCTGATGAATATACCCCTCGCCTACGCAGTATCTCGCCTACAGGCGCATCTTTGGCGCTCGTTTCCAGAAAAATCTGCCACTTCTCTGCTGCTGTCAGCTTCTTGCGCTTACGCACCTTCTCGCCTTACGCACCTTCTCGCTGCCTGTTGCTGTTATGCCCTCCATACTCATCTTTAGCCCCCCCCTTTCTGGCATTCTATACCACAGGGAGATTAGAAACAATTCCTTTAGCTACTTTGTGACATTATCGCAGATTTTCTACGTGTGGCTGAATTAAAGAGTAAAGGACATCCAATATCAATAGTCTCTGAAGAACACTGGGTAAAATATTTATAGCATAATACAAAGAATATCAGGGACTGTAAATATTTTAACTTTTAAAGGGAGGGTAAGGCAATGAAAAAGATAAGTATTGTATTTTTATTGCTTTTTGTTTTAGTCAGCTGTGCGCCAGCAGGATATAGATTCTCAATGCTAAAGCCAGAATCAACACCTAATATAAAATATTCTGATGAAAATATTGAAATCTTTTTTTCTTTTCCTACACATGCTATGATGGGTGTAGAAGGAACATTGCAATATAGACAATATACAGGCATAGGTTTTGTTCTGAAAAATAAGACCAATGAAACAATTACAATAAATTGGGATAGAGTGGCTATAAAAGATGCGCATGGAAGAAGTGGTAATCAAGTAATGCATACAGGAATGAAATATAATGAATGTTCAAGTCTTAAGGCAGTAACTGTTATACCAGCAAAATCTCAGACCAGTGATACTGTAATACCATGTTATGCTTTGCAATTTAGAACTGGCGGAGGATGGGTAAATCCATATTGGAATATATCAATGTTGCCTTCACCGAGACAATTATCAAAAGCCGATATTGGCCTTTTTATGCCTTTACAAATTGGTAATAAAAATGTTGACTATAATTTTGAATTTCAAGCTGTAGCACAATAATAATTCTATGCCACATCTTTATCCGCACAAAACAGTGGAACAATGGTATCAGACTTGCCTATTGACATTCTGATTCGTCTCTGATGAAACGGTTCCAATCTTCTTCATTTTTGTTTTACTTCTTTTTGTCCTGCACAGACAACTTATCTCGTTTAAAGGAATATGGGAAGCGCCCTGCTATTTCTTATCAGGCTGACGGCTTGCCGATGGGCGAAGCTGATGTCGCCACAACGCAAAAAAACCCTTGACAAAAGTTAACATTCGGGTTAACATTATATAGTGAAAAGAACCGTTGCCTTCTATAAAACTGCTGACGGGAAATGCCCTGTGCAGGATTTTCTTGATTCTCTGTCAGGTAAGGTTGCACAAAAGGTAACATGGTGCTTAATCTGCTTGAAGATTTAGATGTTGTTCCATCTTCATATTTTAAGAAGCTTGTTGGTACAGAAGAAATCTGGGAGTGCAGAATCCAGTTTGGTTCAAATGCCTATCGTATATTTTGTTTCTTTGCTGACAATTCTGAAGTCATGTTGACGCATGGGTTTATAAAAAAGAGCCAGAAAACGCCTAAGTCTGAAATAGATAGGGCAGAGGCATATAGAAGGGATTTTTTAAACAGGAGGAAATAATATGAGTGACCTTAAAAAATATATAAGTGAAAGAAAAAAGAGAGATAAGAAATTTGCAAAAGAATATGAGGAGGGTTATGAGCAGTTTAAAATTGGTGTTACCCTTCGCCATGCCCGTGAATCGGCAGGATTAACACAGGAGGAGCTTGCACGAAGACTTAAGACCAAAAAGACTGCTATTTCAAGAATTGAGAATCATGCAGAGGATATAAAACTCTCAACATTAGAACGCGTTGCTGTTGCTCTTGGGAAAAAACTACAGGTCAGTATTGCTTGATGGTATTCAAATCGGCAGGAATGTCAAAATTATAATTGAGTTCTCAATTGAAAATGGATGTGGTTATCATAGGCGCTGGAGCATCAGGCTTAATGTGCGGCATTGAGGCTGGCAAGCGCAGCCGTTCAGTCCTCATTATAGACCATGCCAGACAACCCGGCGAGAAGATCCGCATCTCAGGAGGCGGTCACTGCAATTTTACCAATATCAATTTGCATTATGAAAATTATTTTTCTTCCAACCCTCACTTCTGCAAATCAGCCATTGCCCGCTATACCCCGTACAATTTTATTTATATGCTAAATAAACATGGCATTAACTATTATGAAAAAGAAAACGGACAGATGTTTTGTAAAAATAGCTCTGCCGAAATAATAAAAATGCTTAAGCAAGAGTGTAATAAAGCCGGCGCTCAGATGCTTTTAAACTGCAGGATTGAGAAGATAAAGCTCATTAAGGAGCGTTGTTTTCATATAAAAACGTCTTTAGGAGAGATAGAATCAGAATCACTTGTTATTGCCACCGGAGGTTTGTCCTATCAGTCATTAGGGGCAACAGACATCGGACACAGAATAGCAAAGCAGTTCGGCCTTGCAGTTATATTGCCAATGCCAGCCCTCGTTCCTCTCACATTCAATTCCGAGGACATCAAATTATTCAGGGAGCTAAGCGGCATCTCAATTGATTCAATAGTAAGCTGCAATAAAAAGCATTTTCGCGGAAACATTCTTTTTACCCACAGGGGGCTGAGCGGACCTGCTATTCTGAATATATCCCTGTACTGGAACATTGGCGACAATCTTAACATAAACTTATTGCCGGATTCAGATATCCACGAGATATTTTTGACTAAAAGACAAAGCAAAATAAAATTGAGCAATCTCTTATCCAAATATTTTCCTGACCGTTTCAGCCGTGCCTTCTGTGATGCTTATACAGAATCCAAACCGCTTAATCTGTATACAGAAAAGGAACTGCAAAATATCGCGCACCAGCTCCATAACTGGAAGATACAGCCTTCCGGAACCGAAGGTTTTAAAAAGGCTGAGGTTACGCTCGGCGGAATTGATACAAAGGAATTATCCTCCAAGACAATGGAGTCTAAGCAAGTGCCCGGCCTCTATTTTACAGGCGAGGTTGTTGATGTAACAGGCCAGTTAGGCGGATACAATCTTCACTGGGCATGGGCATCAGGTTATGCAGCGGGTCAGTATGTGTAAAAGACTGGACTACTCAATACAAAATACCAAAAGCTATGCCTTTTATGGGTTTATTATGCTATAATTCTAAAAAAGAAAAACAAAGCCTGATAATTATAATAGCTGTAGCACATGCAAGACAATTGCTTAAGATTTCTAACCTCAAATAAAAGAAGAAACAATAAAATAAGAAAAATAGGATTCCCATGCCTGATATTAAAGCAGAGAAGATAGAGAAATACCTTGAAGCTGTTTTTAAAAAGAAGGTAACGCTTCTCTCCATGCGCGAACTTGGCAAGGAGCCTGGGGCTAAGGAGCTTAAGGCTTATGGCTATGGTGTGCCGATATTGATTGAGATTGAGATGGATGGCGAAAAGAGGTCTGTTGTCATAGAATCAATGGCACAAGGGCCCTTTGGCCATGAGCATTTTTCTGACAGGGCGCAGGTGATGCTCTGGGATTATGATACCTTTAACAGGCTTCCAAGACATGCAAAGGCAATAGATGTTGGCGCCTTTATAAAGGACGGCGGGCTTATCTCTGTTGGCAATGCTGACGAGTTCTTTCTCCTCATGGACTTTATAGAAGGGGAGGGGTATTTTAAAGACTTAGAAAGGATAAAGGCATCAGGAGAATTAACTGACCTTGATATTGAAAGGGCAAAGGCATTGTCAGATTATCTTGCCGAGGTTCACAAAACAAAAAAGAAAGAGCCATCCCTTTATGTGCGCAAGATTCGTGATACCATAGGTCATGGCGAGTGCATCATGGGGATTGCAGACAGCTATCCAGAGAAATTTGAGTTTATTGACAGTAGATTATTACAAAAGATTGAAAAAAAATGCATTGAATGGCGTTGGAAGATAAAGCCATTAACACACAGGCTTTCACAGGTGCATGGCGATTTTCATCCATGGAATATACTTTTTAAGAAAGGGACTGACTTCACAGTCCTTGACAGGGCAAGGGGTGAATGGGGCGAGCCTGCAGATGATGTTGCATCCATGACAATTAATTATATCTTCTTTTCATTGCAGAGATACAGAAGGCT
>JACRON010000051.1 GCA_016214425.1 Nitrospirota bacterium | reverse complement strand
CTCAATCCCCTTTTCATTAAACTCTATTGCCCTTTCAAATATATAATCTATAGCCTTCCTTGTCTCGTAATGGTTAAGGTCATCACTCTTTATCCTTCTGCCCCTGCCTGAATAAACGAGATGGGAAATATATACCCTCGGAATATCCTCTGTTTCAGACAAATCAAAGATAGCCGGAAGCTGGTTAATTGTCCTTTTGTTGAGTGTAAGCCGTATTCCTGTCCTTACACCAAGCTCTCTGCAATTTTTCAAACCAGCAATAGCTCTTTCATAGGCGCCTCTCATTCCTCTGAACATGTCATTCATCTCGCCCACGCCGTCAATGCTGACGCCAACATAGGCAAACTTGGCATCTGCTATCTTCTTTCCCATCTCCTTATCAATCAGGGTGCCGTTTGTGGACAAGGCGCACCTGATGCCCTTTTCTTTGGCATATCCTGCTAATTCAAATATATCTTTTCTTAAAAGAGGGTCGCCGCCTGAAAAGATGATTACAGGCGCCTTAAAGGATGACAAGTCATCAATAACAGAGATTGCCTCTTTTGTTGTCAGCTCATTTTGATAGCTCTGGTCTTTTGAATCAGAGTAGCAGTGCATACAGTGGAGGTTGCACTGCTTTGTAATATTCCAGACAACAACAGGCCTCTTCTCCTGCGAAAATTGCAGGAGCCTTGGAGAATGCCTGCCGCAGGCCGTCTCCTTTTCTGTTTTAGTTGTCTCGCACAGTAATTTTGTTACACCAAGCATGTATCCTCACCACCGATTCATCCATTCTCCAAATTCTATAATCTACCTATTCCCGCAGACAAAACCCTTGCATGTGCCGCCAAAGCCTGCGTGACACTTTGCGCAGGTCTCAGGATTCAATGGATGATTTGGCTCTTTTGATGCAATGGATTTTCCATCAGCAATAGAGACAACATCATACACAGGCTTTCCACCCTTTATGTCTGTTGTAAAGGCAGCGCCTATCTTCTTAAATTCAAGGACAGCAACCTTGCCATCAGGATAGCTCTTGCCCTTCTTCTTGTAGATGTCCATTACCTTTGGATTAACATAACCCTGATATCCCCCGGGTTTTACTCCGCAGTAGGTGTCAACTGTTGCCTGAAGAATATCGTCTCCACCAACGCCGCGGACATTTACGCCGCACTCTGGAAAAATATCCAATCTAATTGTCTTCTGCCAGCCATCCCAGTAATTCCCTGCTGCAAAGCTGCTCCCTATCATTACCCCTGCAATTAATACTGCTACTGCTAAAACTCCCCATAGGCTCCTTTTCATCTCTTTTCCTCCTAAGAGCTTGTTGAAAAACCCAACAATCTCTGAATATCTGTGTAATCATTTTTTCTAATCTGTGTAATCAAGGCTGTTGATGACTTTTTCAACAGCCTGTTGATTAGATGTTCGTTTATAAACCACCTTATAGGGGGGCGGTTTGCGAACCGCCCCTACATTAGTTTAAATTTTATTTAATACACATCGTTCATCGTATTATATACATTGAATTTCCCTGTTGGTGTTACCAACCAGTCACCCTTAATCCTCTGCTTCTCCTTCAGGGTCTTGTCATCATAGATTATAATCTCTCCCTCCTTATCCCAGACAGAGACCCACATCTCGTCTCCAGCCTTGTTGTATTCAAGGTGAACTATCCTGCCGCGGTCTGTTGCCTCCCAGCACTTTGGCTTATCATCCGGCTTGCTTATATCAACAACACAGATGCTCCTGTTAATCTTTGGCTCTGGATTCAATGTATGGTCTGCCCACACATGGGCGCTTTTGGGATGGGCCTTGATAATTTCGGATCAGTCCAGTTGCCGCCCCTCCCTGGATGCGGCTTGATGCCTGTTTCTATCTGTGCAACCTGCTTCTTTGTCTGGCTGTCAACAATCACCATTTTATTTCTCATGTTTGCAGCCATCATCACATACCTCTTTGTGGCATCCCAGCCTCCGTCATGAAGGAATCTCTCTGTCTCAACCTGTGTAATCTTCAGGTTCTTTAAATCCGAATAATCCACAAACCATATATAACCTGCCTCTTTAACATTGAGTATAATCTCAGGGTCTTTGTGGGAGGCTATCATGGCAGCAACCCTTGCCTCATTCACAAACTCATTTGTATCATAGGTAAAGCTCCTTGAACTCACAACCTTCAACGGCTTTAAGGTCTTGCCATCAAGGATTATAAATTGGGGCGGCCAGTAGCAGCCAATTACAGCGTATTTATCAAGGAAATTTCCCTTTGGGCCATTATATTTGCTCACATCAATAGACCTTGCCTCTGTACAGGCCTGAACCTCTGCAACCTTTGCAGGCTTCTCCATCCAGAGATCAATGAGAACAGCCCTGCCGTCCCTGCCAATGGAATAGAAATATCTTCCTGTTGCAGAAACCCTTAGTATATGCGTTGCAAAACCTATATCTACTGTGGATACAAGCTCCTTTGTATCTCCGTCAATGATAGCTGCCTTGCCTGCATCCCTTAATACAACGCCAAAGAAGTTCTCTATGTTTCTTTTGTGCATTGGCTTGGTAGGCCTTTTATCAACAGGTGTCACAAGCTTCCATGTCTCTTCCATATCAGCAAGCGACCTCTCTGGCGGGATTGGAGGCGGCACCTGAACAAATCTCGCCATGAGGTCTGCCTCATCTGCAGTCATTAACCCTGTCTTTACAAAACCAGGCATACCGCCGCCAGTGCCATTTGAGATAAAGGCCTTGATTATGTCTGTGTTGTAATTCTTTGCCTTGAGCTTTGTGTCTGTTATCTCTGGCCCTGTAGCGCCCTTTCTGAGTGTACCGTGGCAGCCAGCGCATCTGTCAAAATATATCTTCTTTGCCTTGCTCATCTCTTCATCTGTTAATGCCAGTGCAATGGCAAAATCAAGTGCTAAAAGGCCAAGAACACCCATTACCATTGTCTTAAACCATCTTTTTATAAGCATCTTTAAATTCTCCTCCTCTCTTAATTCTTTTATTTCTGTAAATCACTCTTTACAAAATTTGCCACTGCCTCTGCATCAGCAGCAGATAGCGCCTGCGGCGGCATATCTGCAGGGAAATTAGGATGCTTCCTGTCCTTGCCAGAACGACCCTTTAATATTGTTGCCTTTATTGCCGCAGCATCACTGCCCTTAACAAATGCATTCCCTTTTAATGCAGGACCGATTGGAGAACCCTCTCCCTTTTGTCCATGACATGCAGCGCATATATTTGCAAAGTTTGTCTTTGCATCTGCTGCCATAGCCACTGCTGCAAAACTTATCCCCATTATTAATGTCACTAATAGCAAAAAGATTTTTTTCATAGATTGAATTAACCTCCCTTTCTTAAAGATTTGAAATTTGAGATTTGAAATTTACAAATTAAGATCGTATCCTTACTAAACAAAATTAATCTCTTTCCTATCACCTCCTTTTTTCAGGCATCAGCGATTTTGATGCCCTTTGGACGGTTATTGATCTTATCAATATAATTCAGAATAATTCAGACGATATAAGGCGAGTTTTTCCCTGCTATCCGCCATTTTATCCCCCTCTCTCAAACAGGTAGGATTTATAATGATTATGAATATTTTCTTTTATGCTGAAGGTATAATTAAGCAAAATAAATGCCAAAGCATTCATTATTAGTAAACTCATTGATTTTAAAGATATTTGAATATAGAGAGTGCTAATTGATTTAGTGCAGCAGATTAATAAAAGTTACTAAAACTTAACTTGAAAATAAGAAGCATATAATAGTGTTTTATATAACTGCATAAATTTGTTTGGTTTCTTGGAAAGAAGAATGGCTAAACTGACAAGTTACCAAAAAGAAACTTAATGGCAAAAAAATTCACTTATGGTAAAATATAGTTTATGCACAAAACAAGATTTACGGTTGTCTCATTTCTGCTTTTGTCCTGTGTCATCTTTCTTCTTTTTTCTCTACTCTTTCCTCAGCCGTCCTTTTCTGAGGACACTCAGGAGACATGGTCAGGCATATATATCAAAGGCAAAAAGAGCGGCCATTCAGTTATAGCTATCAGGCCAATTGATAATGGTTATGCAATCTCTGAGAAAGTAGAGCTCGTTTTCAAGGCAATGAATAGTTATCAAAAGCTCATAACTGCTGCAAATATAAATACGAATAAAGATTTTCTGATAAAAAGTTTTACCTATCAGCTTCAGTCTGAAGCCGCCAATCTTACAGTAGAAGGAAAACTGATAAACAGCAATCTGCACATTAAGACATCTTCTCCATCAAATATACAGGAGATGACCCTTCCCTTAAAGAGCCATCCATTTCTATCAGCAAATATTGTCCCCTATTTATTCAAAAAGGGAATTAAGGAAAATACAAGATACAGGCTGAGCATCTTTGACCCAACAACATTAAATCAGGATGAGATGACAGTTGAACTCATAAATAAAGAGAGGCGAAAGA
Source organism: Nitrospirota bacterium (assembly GCA_016214425.1). Taxonomy (GTDB): domain Bacteria; phylum Nitrospirota; class CAKKRA01; order 9FT-COMBO-42-15; family 9FT-COMBO-42-15; genus 9FT-COMBO-42-15. The sequence continues at coordinate 5,981 of JACRON010000051.1, read as the reverse complement.
TTGGATAAGGGAAGAAAGCCCAATGGGGATGACCATATTACAGGAGCCAAAGGAGATGGCATTAAGAGAACCAAGAGAAGGAGAATTGATAGACATTGTTGATGTAACCGCAATAACCCCGAATATTGAGATTAAGGAACCTTCAAGCACGAGGTATCTAAAGGTTCGCCTTAGCGGTGTTGATCTTAAAGAATTTAAGATGAATGATGAGAGGCAAAAGTTATCAGGAGACACAATAGAAATAAAAAGCGAAAACATAGATAACATAAAAGCCGAGAGCTTGCCTGTAAACAAAAAAGGCCTTGAGGCATATTTAGAGCCAACACCTTTCATACAAAGTAATGACAGCGAAATCATCAGCCTCGCAAAGAATATTATCGGAAATGAAAAGGACTCGCTCCGTGCTGCAAGGCTGATAAATGACTGGGTGTATAAGAACATTGAAAAGAAGCCGATTGTTAGCATACCGAGTGCAAAGGAAGTGTTAAAGATGCGGGCAGGAGACTGCAACGAACATGCAACCCTCTTTGTTGCCCTTGCAAGAGCAGTTAAGATTCCTGCAAGGATTAATGTTGGTATTGTTTATCTTGGCAATAGATTCTTTTATCATGCATGGCCAGAGGTATATGTAGGAAGATGGATTGAGATAATAACCACTCTCTGAATTTTTATTTGACTTTCCTCTAAGCTATAGTGTATACTCTCAAATGTATACTTGAGGTTTATTATGAAAATAGCAACTGCAAAGGAATTAAGATACAGGACATCTTCAATACTTGAAAATGTAAGAAAAGGCATGGAGTTTATTATAACAATGAGGGGGAAATCCATTGCTATCCTGAAGCCTCTAAAAAGAGAGGAGAAGAGATTTAACCCTATTGGATTTGGTTTATGGAAAGACAGAAAAGACCTGAAAGATGTAAAAGAATGGCTTGATGAAAAGAGGGGGACAAGATACAAAAAGTAATCTTTGATACAGATGTGCTTATATGGTATTTAAGAGGAAATATGAAAGCCATAGGCTTCATATCAGGCGCCCCATTCAACAACAGATTCACCACCTCACTTTGTGTTATGGAACTTATACAGGGATGTCTTGACAAAGAAGAGCTACGGGTTGTAAAGAGGTTTATTAAAGAAAATTTCTCTTCAATAATACATCCTGATGAAAAAATATCCGAGAAAGCAGTCCTTTTACTTGAACGATATGCCCTATCTGACGGCCTTAGAACTGTTGATGCCTTGATAGCAGCATCTGCCCTAACAGAAGATATAACACTCGCAACAGCAAATCTCAAACATTTTAAGAATATACCAAAGCTTAAAATCTTGGAGTTTAAGCCTGATTAATGAAGGTTATTATTAAAAAATTCCTTCTCCGCCTTTTTTGCATATTATTGCTCCTTCTGCCGTCCTGCATGTTCTTTGGCAGCAGTAAGGTTGCATATACAAAACCCTCAAAACCGTATAAAATAGATGCACCCTCTGGTGATTGGAAGAAATTGAACATAGATAATATTGACGCTGCCTATTGGAATGCCAGGCTAAAGGCAGGCATGGCATTTGGCGTTGACTGCAGCGCAGACAGAAGAGGAGATATAAATACAATTGTAAATAGGCTCTTTACTGGTATAAAGGACAGAAAGATTATCACCCCTCCCTCACCCCCCTTTAGTAAAGGGGGGAAGGGGGGATTATCAGATGAACGAAATGCTGCTACATCCACTGCAAAAGGCATATTAAATAATAAAAGTATAACAATAAAGGCCTATAGCATTATTGACGAAAGTTTGAAATTGGAGTAGACGCTTAGAGGGCGAATACAAGATTCGCCCCTACAATCTAAATTATTTAATATTATGTAGGGGCGAACTTTATGTTCGCCCTTGTTTAGAATTTAGATATTAGGTTTTAAAATATGCCAGAGAATTTCAAAAAACTCTTTTTACTCCTCGGCGGACACGGCACGCAGTTTTTAAGATATATCGGCGGTGTGTCTATACTTGCATTACAAACCTTTTATTACACATTCAGCAGACCCTTTAATATAAAGGCCATTATTCATCAGATGGATTTTATTGGCGTTAAATCAATCTCCATTGTCGGCCTCACAGCCCTTTCATCAGGTATGGTCATGGCATTGCAGACAGCCTACGGCCTCGGCAGATTCGGCGCAAAGAGCTATGTTGGTGTCATTGTCTCATTATCACTTGTAAGGGAGCTTGGGCCAATACTTACTGCACTTATGGTCGGCGGCAGGGTCGGCTCAGGAATCACAATGATTATATCGCAGATAGAATTCGGCATAAGCCCTTATGCGTATTATGATTCAGTAATTAAATTTTTAAAGATGTCTGATATATTCTCCGGCATTGGCAAGTCACTCTTCTTCGGCTTTGTAATTGCTATTGTCGGATGTTATCAGGGTATGATAACATCAGGCGGCACAGAGGGTGTAGGTCTGTCAACAACTGTAACTGTAGTAACAGTATCTATCGTAATATTGATTTCAGATTTCTTTTTAACAAAATTTTTCTGGCTGTTTTAATACAACATATTTCCCCTCTCCCCTATGGGGAGAGGGTTAGGGTGAGGGGGATGCTAAAACCAGAACCCATAATTGAATTTATAAATGTTCATAAATCCTTTAATGACAACAAGGTATTAAACGGCGTTGACCTTGTCATCTTTCGCGGAGAGACTATTACAATAATGGGCGGCAGCGGCATTGGGAAAAGTGTTCTATTGAAGCTTCTGCTTGGACTGATGAGGCCGGATAAGGGCAGAATCCTTTTTGAGGGTAAGGATATTGCAGCGATGGATGAAAGGGAGCTTATTGGGGTTAGAAAAAAGATAGGCATGCTCTTTCAGGGTTCTGCGCTATTTGATTCCTTGTCAGTATATGAAAATGTTGCATACGCATTGAGGGAGCACCTGCATCTGAGAGAGGAAGAAATCAGAGAGAGGGTAAAAGAGAAATTGGGCCTTGTCGGCCTTGAGGATATTGATGATAAGAAGCCTGCTGAATTATCAGGCGGAATGAAAAAGCGTGTTGGATTGGCAAGGGCGATTGCAATTGAACCTGAGGTAATTCTATATGATGAACCAACAACAGGCCTGGATCCCACAAATGCACGGCGAATAAATAGCCTTATAAAGGAGCTTCAGAAGGTATTAAAGGTTACATCCATTGTTGTCACCCATGACATCAAAAGCGCCTACGAAGTGTCAGACAGGATTGCCATGATACACGAAGGCAGGATAAAGAAGGCAGGCGCTGTTAAGGACTTTAAAAGCACAGAGGATGAGGTTGTAGCAAGTTTTCTGAACGGAACGATGGAATCGGCATAGGAGGTATATAAATGGAAGACTCAAAGTAAATGGAAGACTCAAAGATTAAAGAGCTGCGGGTGGGTTTCTTTATCTTCTTGGCAATAGTAATCTTCATGGCTGTTATATTTGCATTAAGCTCTGAGGTAAACTACTTCACAGGAAACTATATTTTAAAAGCCACCTTTGCAAACACACAGGGTCTTGCAGACAATGCCCAGATAAGGCTCTCTGGCGTTAAGGTTGGAAGGGTAAGCAACATAATCTTCCCTGATGATATAAACAAAAAATATGTTGAGATCCACCTAAAGATAAACAAGAATGTACAGAACAGGATAAGGGAGGACTCAACTGCATCCATCCAGACTATAGGCTTGCTGGGTGATAAATATATAGAGATTACAATAGGCAGCCATGATAAGCCGGTACTAAAAGACAGGGCAAATATTACTGCTGTTGAACCTGCGGACTTCTCCAGATTAATAGAGAGGGGTGAAAGGGTCTTTGAAAACCTTGCAAGGCTTTCTAATACACTTGATGAAATACTTGTTGATTTGAAAAAGGGCGGCTCTGTTAAAAACATCGCCTCTACGCTGAATAATATAAATGATATTGTTGCCCAGATAAAAAAGGGAGAAGGGCTGCTCCATGCCATATTATATGACCCTGAGGGCAAAAAGATTGTAGCAGAATTAAAGGATACAAGCAAAAACCTGAACACTGTCATAAAAGAGTTTAAAGAAGGCGGGGTTATAACCAATCTAAAAGAGGTCTCTGCTGCGCTTGACGACATAGTGAAAGAGGTTAAGAGCGGCAAGGGGCTTGCACACTCCCTGATTTATGAGCAGAAGGATGCAAAAATTCTTGAAGAGCTATCCTCTGCATCAAAAGGTTTAAAGACGATAATAGAAAAGATAGATAAAGGCGAAGGAACGCTCGGCCTTTTAATAAATGACCCTGCTGTATACGACGATTTACAGACCATACTCGGCGGCGCGAAAAGGAGTGAGAGATTGCAGGGTGTAATAAGATATACCATTGAACAGAACAAATAATGCAGGGGCAGACCCTGTGTCTGCCCTGATTGATTTGACGAATTCAATTTTATTTGGTAAATTTAAATGAAAAGGGTTAAGGTGAGGGGAATGGAGGCTTAAATGAAAAATGTTCTTTCAAAGATGCAGATAGATATTCTTGAAAATCTTTACAGAAAAGACATGAGCGACTCTATTAAGACAAAAAATAGCGAAACGCCTTATGACCACTGGCATAATATGAGGTCTACTGACCTTTTAAAGAACGAGCTTTTTCATCTGAATACAAAATTTATTGACGACCAGCAGAAAAGGCAGAGGCGATGGCTTATCCCCCAAAGCCATCATACGCTCTTTGCAGAAGCGGCAAAGGACTTGATTAAAAAGGGGCTGGTCAAGGGCTTTGCAGCAGGATATCAGGTTGAAAGCGATGCTGGCGGCAAGGATATATCAGTCCCTTTAAAATGGGATGACAGCGATAAGAACATAAGGCTTATCGGCATAACCTTGACGCCTGAAGGGTATAAGCTCGCAGAAGAGCTTCTGAAGCAAAAAGAGGCAGACCTGCTTGCTGAATTAAATAAGCTGAAGCACGAGGAAAATACAGAATTGGAATCGCTGCTGAAGAAAGGATAATTAAATTCAATTCCTTTTATTTGACAGAATTAGATAGAGGGGTTAGATGCAAGGCGGAGCGAGGACTCGCACCGCAGCATACATGTTAGTATGTGAGGATGCGAGGCCGAAGCGACAACGCAGCAGATGACCACTATAGCTAATTCTGTACTACTTTCCCATCTTTCCTATTACAGCCATAACCTCCTTTGTCTCATTGTTCCTTACAATTTTTATAGTAATAGATCTTCCTGCCTCCATCCTTGCAACCACCCGTGGCAGTTGTGCAATATCTGTTATCTTTTTGCCTTCAAGCTCTACTATTATAGCACCCCTTTTTATACCTGCCCTGTCTGCAGGGCCGCCTTTGTCAGTATCAGACACAAGCGCCCCTTCTGTTACATTAAGATTAAGCGCTGCAATAAGCTCAGGTGTAAGCGGCTGGACAGATATCCCAAGCCACCCCCTTGTAACCTTCCCTTTCTCTTTTAATTCAGAAAGAACCTCTTTTACCATATTAATAGGAATGGCAAAACCTATCCCTATATTTGCGCCGCTCGGCGACAATATTACCGTATTGATGCCGACAACCTCTCCTTTAATATTAAATAACGGCCCACCGCTATTGCCTGGATTTATTGAAGCATCTGTCTGAATAAAATCATCGTATGGCCCTGCGCCTATCATCCTGTCCTTTGCGCTTACAATGCCTGCTGTAACAGTATGTGCAAGGCCGAATGGATTGCCTATTGCAATCACCCAGTCGCCAACCCTCAAGGCATCAGAATCACCGAGCGATGCCGCCTTCATATCTGTTTTAGCATCTATCTTAATAAGCGCAACATCTATCTTCTCATCAGTGCCTATTAACTTTGCGTCAAATTCGCGGCCGTCCGCAAGCCTTACCTTTGTCTCTGTTGCCTTTGCTACCACATGAAAGTTTGTAAGGATATAGCCGTCATTGCTTATTATAACCCCTGACCCCAGGCTCCTCTTTTTTGT